>DATIBI010000244.1:0-6678 GCA_035457605.1 Nocardioidaceae bacterium | reverse complement strand
GAACTCGCGGTCGAGGTCCCACAGGGTCAGCCCGTGCGACTCCACCTCGAGGTCGGGGTGGCTGCGCTGCTGGTACTCGAGCGGGTCGGTGTCGGCCATGATGTGGCCGCGCACCCGGTAGGCGTGGATCAGCTCGAGGATGCGGGCCTGCTTGCTGATCTCGTCGTCGTGGGTCGCGGAGATGTCCTTGGCCCACCGGATCGGCTCGTAGGGGATCCGCAGGGCCCGGAAGATCTCGTCGTAGAAGCCCTCCTCGCCGAGCAGCAGGGCGTGCACACGGCGCAGGAAGTCGCCGGACTGGGCGCCCTGGATGACCCGGTGGTCGTAGGTCGAGGTGAGGGTCATGATCTTGCTGACCGCGTTGCGCTGCAGGGTCTCGTCCGAGGCGCCCTGGAACTCCGGCGGGTACTCCATCGCGCCGACGCCGATGATCGTGCCCTGGCCCTTCATCAGCCGCGGCACCGAGTGGTTGGTGCCGATGGTGCCGGGGTTGGTCAGGCTGATCGTGGTGCCCTGGAAGTCGCTGACCGCGAGCTTGTTGTTGCGGGCCTTGCGGACGATCTCCTCGTACGCGGTCCAGAAGGCGGCGAAGTCCATCGTCTCGGCGGCCTTGATCGACGGCACCAGCAGCTGGCGGGTGCCGTCGGGCTTCTGCATGTCGATGGCGAGGCCGAGGTTGACGTGCTTGGGCTGGATGAGCGTCGGCTTGCCGTCGATGACGTCGAAGCCGTTGTTCATCTCCGGCATCTGCTTGAGCGCCTTGACCAGCGCGTAGCCGATGATGTGGGTGAAGGACACCTTGCCGCCGCGGGCACGGGCGAGGTGGTTGTTGATGACCGTGCGGTTGTCGATCAGCAGCTTCACCGGCACCGACCGGACCGAGGTGGCGGTCGGCACGCTGAGGCTGATGTCCATGTTCTGGGCGGTCCGTGCGGGCGCGCCACGGAGCACGGTCAGCTCGGGCTCGTCGCTGGCCTCGGTCTTCGCGGCCGGCTCGGGCTCCTTGGGCACCGGGGCGCCGGCCTTGGCCGCGGGGCGGGCAGGGGTCTGGTCGGCGCGGGGGTTGGCGGAGGCGGCGGTCTTCACGGTGGGCTTCGGTGCGGCCGCCGGCTTGGCGGCGGCCGTCTGCGGAGCGGGCTTCGCCGGCTCGGCGGGCTTCTCGGGCTCGGCGGGCTTCGCCGGTGCGGCGGGCTGGGCCGCGGCCTGCTGCGCCTTCGCGCCGTTGGTGCGCGTGGGCTTGTCGGTCACGTGCTCACCGGGCGTGTAGTTCTTGAAGAAGTCCCACCAAGCCTTGTCGACGCTGTTCGGGTCCTGCTGGTAGCGCTCGTACATCTCGTCCACGAGCCACTCGTTGGCTCCGAACGCCGACATCGGGTTGTCCTGCGAAGACTCGGCCACGGCCTGAATCGCCTCTTCCGGTGCATCTCATAAGGTGGGTGTTCGGCTCCAAGGCTAGACCTTTGTCACAAGTTATTGCAGTCGGGTTCGGCACTTGACCCTGCGGTGTAGCCAGGCTCACTCCGAACCGTCCGCGAAGCAACGGATTGGACCCGCGATGTCACTGTTCCCGACCCTCTCGCGCCGGGTCGCCGCCGGTCTGACGGCCGCGCTGCTCGCCGGCGCGGTGACCGGCTGCACCGAGGAGGCGGCGCCGCCCGAACCCGCCGCGACCCCGCCGCCGAGCGCGTCCACCGGGACGGCCGCCACGCTCGAGGCCAAGCCGGTGCCGCTGGACGTGCGGACCGCGCGGGTGCTGGGGTCGAAGCTCTCCAAGCGCGCCCAGGAGACGGTGGAGCGCCGGGCCGGGCGGGTCATCGGCGAGTACTTCGACCGCGCCTTCCTCGAGGGCAGCTATCCCCGCGAGGGGTCCACGGGCGCGTTCGCGTCCTTCTCCAAGGGGGCCGCCGCCCAGGCCCGGCGGGACGCCGCGCTCGTGACCGGGGCCGGCCTGGGCAAGGACGTGACCGGGGTCACCCCGGTGGCGAAGCAGGCGCGCCTCTACGTCCTCGCGCCGAACAAGCTGGCCGCGGGCGTCACCGCCCGGATCCGCCTGGTCCTGGTGACGCAGACCGAGGACGGGCCCGGCCAGCGGGTGACCGTCACCGGGCGGCTGATGCTCGGGCGCAAGGCCGGGGGCACGTTCGAGATCTTCGGGTACGACGTGGCCCGGTCGTCCGTCCCCGCCGGGAAGGGAGCAACCCGATGAGCGCACATCTCCGCAGGCTTCGCCAGGTCATGGCGCTGGCCGTCGTACTCGTCCTGACCGCGGCCGTCGTGCCCGACTCCGCCGTCCGGGAGGCGCCGACCTCGCTGGTGAAGATCGAGCGCGCCAAGGGAGTCGCCTACGCGCCGGACGTGCGCTGGGTGCTGTTCCTGGGCTCCGACGCGCGGGAGGGGCAGCCGGTGCTGCGCAGCCGCGCGGACGCGATCCAGCTGGTCGGCATCAACACCCGCACCGGTGCGGCGACCGCGATCGGCATCCCGCGCGACTCGTGGGTGAGCATCCCCGGGCACGGCAGCAACCGGATCAACGCGGCGATGTACTTCGGCGGGCCGCAGCTGATGGCGCAGGCGGTGGGCAACATGGTCGGCATCCAGCCCGACTACGTGTTCACCACCAGCTTCTGGGGCTTCGCGAACATGGTGAGCGCGATCGGCGGCGTCACCGTCACCTCCAAGTACGCCTTCTCCGACCCGCTGCGGCCGCGGGGCTACAAGGTCGGCAAGAACACCCTCACCGGCATCCAGGCGCTGGTGTTCTCGCGCACCCGCAAGGCCTTCCCCGGGGGCGACTTCGACCGCTCGGCGAACCAGCAGCGGATGCTCAAGGGCATCTTGAACCAGGTCAAGCGCAACGTGGACAAGCCCGGGTACATGGAGCGGTCGCTGATGTCGGTCGTGAACCACCTCGACACGCCGAACGCCACCCCGGCCGACCTCTACCGGCTCGCGTACGCCGCCAGCCGGGTGGAGCCGTCGAAGTTCCGAGGGTGCGTCATCCGCGGCCGGACCGGGTCGGTCGGTCCGGCCAGCGTGGTGTTCGCCGACATCGGCCAGGCCCGCGCGATCGCCTCGCGGGTCCGCAAGGACGCGACGCTGGGCGGCGGCTGCTGAGCCAAAACAAAATCCCCACGCCGCCGTGTGCGGCGGGTGGGGAGATGGCGCCCCCGGTAGGATTCGAACCTACGCACCCGCCTCCGGAGGGCGGTGCTCTATCCCCTGAGCTACGGGGGCTCACAGGGTGCGCGAGCAGCGTACATGACGTGAGGGTCCATGCGTGATTGGGGGTTGGGTGGTGCGAGTCCCGCCGCGGGCGTTGGTCGTCGACGACTCGGCGGTGATCCGTGAGCTGATCGCGGTGAACCTCGAGCTCGAGGGCTTCGAGGTGTCCACCGCCGGGGACGGCGAGGCCGCGCTGGCGATCGCCACGGAGCTGCTGCCCGACGTCGTCACGCTCGACGCGATGATGCCGCGGCTCAACGGCTACGAGACGGTGGTCCGGCTGCGGGACGACCCGCGCACGGCGCACATCCCGATCGTGATGGTGACCGGCCGGGCGCAGGCCAGCGACATCGAGCGGGGCCGGGAGGTGGGCGTGGAGGCGTACCTCACCAAGCCGTTCGAGCCCGCCGAGCTCGTGGAGGTGGTCACCCGGCTCGCCCGCAGCGGTCGCGAGGACGCCCAGAGCTGAGCCCAGAGCTGAGCCCAGAGCCGAGCCGAGGGTCGAGCCGCTTCCCGCGGACCGGTATCGGGGTGAGCCCGTGGGGACACCGCCGATACCCTTGACCGGTGACTCCTGAACAGCTCTCGACCGCGATCGTCCACGTCCTGACCGAGCTCTCCGACGAGGGTGCGCTCACCCTGCCCGACGGGGTCCCCGCGCAGGTGGTCGTGGAGCGACCCAAGGTCCGGGAGCACGGCGACTACGCGACCAACGTGGCGCTCCAGCTCGGCAAGAAGGGCGGCTTCAAGAACCCCCGCGAGCTCGCCCAGTTGGTCGCGGAGCGGCTCGGCCGGGCCGAGGGGATCGCCTCGGTGGAGATCGCCGGGCCCGGGTTCCTCAACATCCGGGTCGACGCCGGAGCACAGGGGGCGCTCGCCGCGCAGATCGTCGAGGCCGGCCCGTCGTACGGCTCCTCCCGGCTCTTCGCCGGCGAGAAGATCAACCTCGAGTTCGTCTCGGCCAACCCCACGGGACCGATCCACCTCGGGGGAACCCGGTGGGCGGCGGTCGGCGACGCGCTCGGCCGGATCTTCGAGCTCAGCGGCGCCGAGGTCACCCGGGAGTACTACTTCAACGACCACGGCGCCCAGATCGACCGGTTCTCCCGGTCCCTGCTGGCCAGCGCCAAGGGCGAGCCCGCCCCCGAGGACGGGTACGGCGGCCAGTACATCGTCGACATCGCCCAGCAGATCCTCGCGCGGGAGCCGAAGGTTCTCGACCTGCCCGACGAGGAGGCGCAGGAGGTCTTCCGCTCGGTCGGCGTCGGCCTGATGTTCGACGAGATCAAGAAGACGCTGCACGACTTCGGGGTCGACTTCGATGTCTACTTCCACGAGAACAACCTGCACGAGTCCGGTGCCGTCAAGCGGGCCATCGAGCGGCTCACCGAGCTCGGCAACACCTACGAGAAGGACGGCGCCCTGTGGCTGGCGACCGAGAAGTTCGGTGACGACAAGGACCGGGTGATCGTCAAGTCCGACGGGAAGGGCGCCTACCTCTCCGGCGACCTCGCCTACTACCTCGACAAGCGCGAGCGCGGCTTCGACCGTTGCCTGATCATGCTCGGCGCTGACCACCACGGGTACGTCGGACGGATGATGGCCATGTGCGCGGCCTTCGGCGATGTGCCGGGGACCAACCTGGAGATCCTCATCGGCCAGATGGTCAACCTGCTCTCGCACGGCCAGCCGCTGCGGATGTCCAAGCGTGCCGGCACCGTGCTCCGCCTCGACGACCTCGTCGACGCGATCGGCGTGGACGCGGCCCGCTACGCGCTGGCCCGGTACACCTCCGACACCACGATCGACATCGACCTCGACCTGTGGGCGCGCCAGACCAACGACAACCCGGTCTTCTACGTGCAGTACGCCCACGCCCGGCTGGCCTCGATCCTGCGCAACGCCGCGGACCTGGGTCTCGCGCCGGCCACGGCGGAGGACTTCGACCCCTCCCTGCTGGCGCACGAGAGGGAGGGTGAGCTGCTGCGCGCCCTCGCCGAGTTCCCGCGGGTGGTGGCCTCGGCCGCCCAGCTGCGCGAGCCGCACCGCGTCGCCCGCTACCTGGAGGACACGGCCTCGGCGTTCCACAAGTTCTACGACGTCTGCCGGGTGCTGCCGCAGGGCGACGAGGAGGCGGGCGACCTGCACCGCGCCCGCCTGCTGCTGGTCCGGGCGACCAAGATCGTCTTCGGCAACGGGCTGAGCCTGCTCGGCGTGTCCGCGCCCGAGCGGATGTGAGCGGCTGATGCGTGCACACGAGGCGGGCTGGGCGCACGCCGAGGTGAACCACCGTGGCCCGTCCTGGCTCCGCGAGCCGGTCGACGTCAACGCGCTGGTGCCGCTGCTGTGGTCGTCCACAGCCCGCAAGAACGACGACGGTGCGCTCGAGGTGGGCGGGGTGGACCTGCGTGACCTCGTCGCCGAGCACGGCTCGCCGGCCTACGTCCTCGACGAGGCCGACTTCCGGTCACGGGCCCGTGCCTTCAACCAGGCGTTCGCCGACTACGACGTGTACTACGCCGGGAAGGCGTTCCTGTGCACGACCGTTGCGCGGTGGATCGCCGAGGAGGGCCTCTGCCTGGACGTGTGCTCCGACGGCGAGCTGACCGTCGCGCTCCGCGCCGGTGTGGACCCCGCGCGGATCGGCTACCACGGCAACAACAAGACCACCCGCGAGCTTCGCCGGGCCGTCGAGGCCGGTGTCGGGCGGATCGTGGCCGACTCCTTCCAGGAGATCGACCGGCTCGCCGGGGTCTCGGCGGACCTCGACGCCCCCGTCGGTGTCATGGTCCGGGTGACCGCAGGGGTGGAGGCGCACACCCACGAGTACATCGCCACCGCGCACGAGGACCAGAAGTTCGGCTTCTCGATCACCTCCGGGGACGCGTTCGAGGCGGTCCGCCGGGTCGAGGCCGACCCCCGGCTGCGGCTGCTCGGCCTGCACTCGCACATCGGCTCGCAGATCTTCGACACCTCCGGCTTCGAGGTCGCCGCCCGTCGGGTGCTGACCCTGCACGCGCGGGTGTCCGCCGAGCTGGGTGTGGAGCTGCCGGAGATGGACCTCGGCGGTGGGTTCGGCATCGCCTACACGACCCAGGACGACCCGGCCGACCCCGCCCAGCTGGCCACCGAGATCACCAAGATCGTCGAGCACGAGTGCCGCGCGTTCGAGGTGCCGGTGCCGCGGCTGTCTATCGAGCCGGGCCGGGCGATCGTGGGCCCGTCGATGTGCACCGTCTACGAGGTCGGCACGGTGAAGGTGGTCGGGCTCGACGCCGGGGCGGTGCGCACCTATGTCTCCGTGGACGGCGGGATGAGCGACAACATCCGCACCGCCCTCTACGACGCCGACTACTCCGCGACGCTCGCCTCCCGGTCCTCCGGCGGCCCGCCCACCCTGTCGCGCGTCGTGGGCAAGCACTGCGAGGCCGGCGACATCGTGGTGAAGGACGAGTT
>DATIBI010000243.1:0-4331 GCA_035457605.1 Nocardioidaceae bacterium | reverse complement strand
CACAGCACGGGATCCACGTCGGCGTACACCACCTCGACCACGGCGCGGGCCAGGTCCTCCCGCGCCGGGTCCAGGGTGCGCAGCGCCTCGCGGACCTGCTCCAGCCGCTGCCGGCGGTGCGCGAGGTAGTGGTCGAGGGTGCCGAGCGCGTCGGTGAGCACCGGTCCGTGCCCCGGCCAGACCGCTGCCACCTCCTGGGCCTCCGCGAGCGCGTGCAGCCGCTCCAGCGAGCCCAGGTAGGCACCGAGCCGGCCGTCGGGGTGCGCCACGACCGTGGTGCCCCGACCGAGCACGGTGTCCCCGGTCAGCACCGCACGCTCCGCGGGCAGCACGAAGGACAGCGAGTCCGAGGTGTGACCCGGGGTGGCCACGACCCGCACCTCCAGCCCGTCGACCTCCACCACGTCGCCGTCGCCGAGGCCCTCCGCGCCCAGCCGGTGGGCGGGGTCGAGGGCCCGTACCCCGCAGCCCATCCGCTCCGCGAAGGAGCGGGCCGCCTCGGAGTGGTCGGCGTGCCCGTGCGTGAGCAGCACGACCGCGACCTCCCCCGCGGCGTCCGCGACCGCGTCGAGGTGCGCGGTGTGCTCGGGCCCGGGGTCGACCACGACGCTGCGCCGGGCCCCCGGCTCGCGCAACACCCAGGTGTTGGTGCCGTCGAGGGTCATGATGTTCGCGTTCGGCGCGAGCACGCAGCGGGCGCGCTCGCCGAAGGCTCCCCCGTCCCAGCTCACGGCTCGGCCCGGGCCATCCGTGTGCGGACCTGCTCGCCGAGGGCGACCAGCCGGTCGGGGATGGTCAGGTAGGCGTCGTCGCCGTCGAGCTCCGCGGTCGGCTCGACCGGCACCAGGTCCTGCCGTTCCGCGGACGCCAGCGCCTCGGCCGGGGTGGTGGCGTCGTAGAGCTCCAGGCAGGTGCAGTACGTCGGCGGCAGCATCAGCATGTCCCCGGCGTCGACCGCGGTGATCGCCTCGCGCACCGGGAGCCAGGTCACCTCGTCCGACTCGGTGGACACGTCGCGGGTGACCTGGCCCGCGGGCAGCTCGGCGACGAAGAACCACGCCCGGAACCGCCGGGGCTCGAAGACCGGGGTCAGCCAGGAGCCCCACGGCCGGAGGAGGTCGCTGCGCAGCCGGAGCCCGCGCTGCGCGAGGAAGTCGGTGAAGGAGAGCTCGCGAGCCTCGAGCCGGCGACGGTCCTCCTCCCAGTCCGGGCCGGTGGTGTCCGCGACGACCGAGTCCTCGGTGGGCCCGGCGAACAGCACCCCGGACTCCTCGAAGGTCTCCCGCACCGCGGCGCACACCAGCGCCCGCGCGAGGGCCTCGTCGGTGCCGAGCAGGCCTGCCCACTGCGCCGGCGTCGGCCCCACCCAGTCGACCTCGTGGTCGAAGTCGCGCGGGTCGACCCCGCCCCCGGGGAAGACGCACATCCCCGCCGCGAACGCCATGTCGACATGGCGACGAAGCAGGTACACCTCCAGCGACCCGGGCCCGGCCGAGGCACCGTCGCGCAGCAGCACGACGGTCGAGGCGTTGCGGGGCTCCGCGGGCGTCCTCGTGCCGTCGGCGTACGCCTTGACCTGGTCGACGATGTCGCGCGGGAGCCGCCGCGTGGCGTCCATGCCGGCCTCAGACCTCGACGAGCAGCTCGACCTCGACCGGCGCGTCGAGCGGGAGCACCGGCACGCCCACGGCCGACCGGGCGTGCTGCCCCGCCTCGCCGAAGACCTCGCCGAAGAGCTCCGAGGCGCCGTTGGCGACACCGGGCTGGCCGGTGAAGTCAGGGGTGGAGGCCACGAACGCGACGACCTTGACGATCCGCTTCACCTGGGAGAGGTCGCCGATCTCGGCGCGGACCGCGGCGAGCGCGTTGAGCGCGCACTGGCGGGCGCACTCGACGGCCTCCTCGGCGGTGACCTCGCCACCGACCTTGCCGGTGGTGATCAGCTGCCCCTCGCGCATCGGCAGCTGTCCCGACGTGAACACGTGGTTGCCGCTGCGGACCGCGGGGACGTAGGCGGCCACCGGCTTGGCGACCGCGGGGACCGCGAGGCCGAGCTCGGCGAGCCGCTCCTCCGGGGTCGTGCTCACTGGACCGGACGCTTGAAGTAGGCGACCAGGTTCTCCGGGTTCATGCCGGGCACGATCTGCACGAGCTCCCAGCCCTCCTCGCCGAAGTTGTCGAGGATCTGCTTGGTGGCGTGCACCAGCACCGGCGCGGTGAGGTATTCCCATTTCGTCATGCTCGGGAGCCTAGTCCCACCTCCGGCGGTCGATAGGTTGAGGGCGTGGATCCCGCTGATGTGCTGTCACGTACGACGGACCTCCCCGATGTCGTGGTCCGCTACGCCTCCCGCCCCGACGCGGTGGTGGACCTGTTCCTGCCCTCGACGCGACCGGCCACGGGCGGACCGCCGCCGCTGCTGGTGTTCCTGCACGGCGGGTTCTGGCGCGAGCAGTACGACCGGGTGCACGCCCGTCCCCTGGCGGAGGCGTTCGCCGAGTGCGGCTACGTGGTCGCGCTGCCGGAGTACCGCCGGGTCGGCGGCGGAGGTGGCTGGCCCACCACGGCGCACGACGTGCTCGCCGCGGTGCGGGCCCTGCCGGGACTGCTCGACGGGCTCGGCGTCGAGGTCGGTGCGACCACGCTCAGCGGCCACTCCGCCGGAGGGCACCTGGCCCTGTGGCTGGCCACCGAGGGGGTCGCCGCAGACCGGGTGGTCCCGCTGGCGCCGGTCGGTGACCTGCGGGCTGCGGCCGCAGCAGGTCTGGGCGCGGGCGCGGTGGCCGACCTCCTCGGCGGCCAGCCCGACGAGGTGCCCGACCGGTACGACGCCGCGGACCCCGCGACCCGGCTCGACACCCGGCCGGCCTGCCCGGTCGTGATCGTGCACGGCGCCGACGACGCCGTGGTGCCGGTGGCGAACTCCCGCGGCCTGGTGGCCCGGCACCCGTTCGTGGGGCTGGTCGAGCTCCCCGGCGTCGAGCACTTCGGGCTGATCGACCCGCTGTCGTCGGCGGCGTGGCCGACCGTCCGGGACGCGGTGCGGGTGCCACCCGGCTGAGGTCGCCGGGCGAGTGGCCGGCCGTCGCACGCCCGTCGTACGCCCGTCGTACGGCCGCCGGCCGCCGGACGGCGGGCGTGTGGCCGCCGGTCGCACGGCCGCCACGTCCGTCGTACCGCCCAACGTCCTGTCCCGCGGGCCGTTCCGGGCAGGGTGAGACGCTGGACCCATGCACAGCCCTCACCCCGCCCGGACGGTCGCGGTCGTCGGCGCCGGCCCGGCCGGTACGACGCTGGCGCTCGGCCTGCTCGGGCACGGCTACGCGGTCACGCTCGTCTCGGACCGGACCGCGGAGGAGATCCGCACCGGCTACGTCTCGTCGAGCCAGGTGACCTTCGAGTCCGCGCTCGAGGTCGAGGCCGCACTCGGGATCAGCGACCTGCTCCCGCAGGCACCGGAGATCGGCCGGATGAGCTACGACACCAGACGGCTCGACGGGTCGACCGCGGCGTTCACGGTGCCGCTGACGGTGCCCGCCCGGTCGGTCGACCAACGGGTGCGGATCCCGCTCGCCCTGGAGGAGATCGAGCGCCGCGGCGGCAAGGTCGTGGTGCGCTCCGCCGGCGTGGACGACGCCGAGGAGCTGGCCCGCACGCACGACCTGGTGGTGGTCTCCACCGGCCGGGGCGGGCTCACCTCGCTGTTCGAGGCCGACCCGGCCCGCTCGCCGTACTCCCACCCGCAGCGGGTGGCCGCGCTGACCTACCTGTGCGGGGTGGCCCCGGACCCCGAGGGACCGGGCCTGCGCTACCACTGCGTCGAGGGCGTCGGGGAGTGCTTCACGTGTCCCGGGCTGACCGTGGACGGGCCGTGCGACATCTTCGTGGTCGAGGGCGTGCCCGGTGGCCCGCTGGACGTGTGGGACGCCGTCGCGGACAGCCAGGAGCACCTGGCGACGCTGCGACACTGCCTGACCGAGTTCTTCCCGGCCGAGGCGGAGCGGGTGGCCTCGGCCTCGCTCGTCGACGACCGGTCGGTGCTGCGCGGACGGTTCACCCCTGTCGTCCGGCGGCCCGTCGGGGTGCTTCCGTCGGGTGCCCCGGTGCTCGGCATGGCCGACGTGGTGGTGCTCAACGACCCGCTGACCAGCCAGGGGTCGAACAACGCGATCAAGTCCGCGTCGTTCTACCTCGAGGCGATCGTGGCGCACCAGGGCGAGTTCGACGCCGGCTGGATGGAGCGCACCTTCGACAACTTCTGGCGCGGCTGGGCGGCCTGGGCGACCGCGTGGACCAACTCGTGGCTGCAGCCGTCCGCACCGCACCAGCGA
>DATIBI010000242.1:0-10505 GCA_035457605.1 Nocardioidaceae bacterium | reverse complement strand
TGGGCTCGTGGAGCAGTCGCCGGAGGTCGAGCGGGTCCGTGCCGTGGGGCACGAGATGGCCGAGGCCGGGTTCCGGGTGATCGCGGTCGCCGACGCCACGTTCCCGTCCCGCCCCAGCGAGCTGGACACGGGGCTGTCGCTGGTGGGTCTGGTCGGGATCGCCGACCCCGCCCGCGAGACGGCGGCCCAGGTCGTCGCTGACTGCCAGTCGGCCGGCGTACACCTCGTCCTGATCACCGGCGACCACCCGGAGACGGCGCGGGCGGTCGCGAGCGGGCTCGGTATCACCGATGCGGCGCCGGAGGTGGCCTCGGGGGAGATGGTGGCCCGCGGCGAGCACCGCGACCGGGTCGAGGAGATCGGGGTGTACGCGCGAACCAAGCCCGAGCAGAAGGTCGACATCGTCCGCGCCTGGCAGGACCACGGCCACGTCGTGGCGATGACCGGCGACGGCGTGAACGACGCCCCTGCCCTCCGCACCGCGGACATCGGCGTGGCGATGGGCGACCGCGGCACCGAGGTGGCGCGGCAGGCCGCCGACCTGGTCCTCGCCGACGACGACCTGCGCACCGTCGTGGTCGCGGTTGCCGAGGGTCGCCGGATCTTCACCAACATCCGCACCTTCCTGCGCTACGGCCTCTCCGGCGGCTTCGCCGAGGTCGCGGTCATCCTGGTCGCGCCGTTCCTCGGCATGCCGCTGCCGCTGCTGCCCGCGCAGATCCTGTGGATCAACATGCTCACCCACGGGCTGCCGGGGGTCGCCTTCGGCGGTGAGCCGCTCGACCCCGCGGTGATGAAGCGACCGTCCATGTCGCCGGAACGCTCGGTCCTCGGGGAGCGGCTGGGTTGGCAGATCCTCGGCACCGGCATGGTGATCGGCCTGGTGTCGCTCGCGGCCGGCCTGCTCGCCGACGCGCGCGGCGAGCACGTGCAGACCTGGGTGTTCCTCACTCTCGGCCTCGCCCAGCTCGGGGTGGCGCTGGCCCTGCGCGCACCGCGGCGCGGCGTCGGCTGGCGCGGCCGCGGGCTGGAGTACGCGGTCCTCGGCGCGGCGCTGCTGCAGGTGGCCGGTGTGATCCTGCCGGGCCTCCGGGCGCTGCTGGGGACCGTGCCGGTGGACGGGCCGACGTTCCTGCTGCTGACGGGGCTGGCGGTGGTGCCCGGCCTGCTGATCGGGGTCGAGCGGTTCGTGCGGGGTCGGCGTAGCAGGTGACGGCGTGCCGGTGACCCGCCTCCAGTTCGAGTGGTGAGAAACGGTGGGTGGCGGGGCGGGCATGTGCCGCCGGGTGTGTGGCGTCTTCGCCGATGTCTCCGTGTGCGCCCGTGGGATCGGCCGGATCCCCTTCCACACAAGGGGAAACCGGCCCGGTTCTGGCGCGGAATCTGTCGGTGCCGGCTGGGAGAGTGGATCCATGAACGGCACCCGGAGCAGCCACGACCCGTGGGCGTCCGACGTCCCCGCGTCGGCCGATGCTGCGGACGGTGTGCAGCGGTGGGCCGGCCTGGAGGGCCTGGACGTGCGGGCGACCTTGGCGTCGGTGGACGCCGCGCGGCGGGCCCGGGACCGGGCGGAGGCGGAGCTGTTCGTTCTGGCGGCGCACTACGCGGACTTGTTCGCCCCTGACCCTGCCGGTGAGCAGCCGGCGTCCTCCAAGCTGCCCGGGACCGAGCGGCCGGTGCGGCTGGGCGGGGACGGCACGCCGCTGGTGCGGGACCTGGCGCTGGCCGAGCTGGCCGCCGAGCTGGGGGGCTCGGTGGTCTCGGCGCGGGCGCTGGTGGCGGACGCGCTGGACGTGCGGCACCGGCTCCCCAGGCTGTGGGCGCGGATGCGGGCCGGAGAGGTGCGGGTGTGGGTGTGCCGCAGGGTGGCGGTGGCCACCCGGGCACTGGACCCGGTGGGTGCGGGGGTGGTGGACGCCGCGGTCGCCGGAGTCGCGGACGGCTCGATCGGCTGGGCTCGGTTCTTCGCGCGGGTGGAGGCCAAGGTGGTCGAGGCCGACCCGGACGCGGCGGCAGAGCGGGAGCGGGCCGCGGCTGCTGTGCGGTTCGCGAAGGTGGGCCGGTCCACCGAGCACGGCCAACGGGCGCTGTACGTGAAGGACGCGGCGGCGGTGATCACCCGGATCGACGCGACGCTCGCGTACCTCGCCGAGGCGCTCAGGTCCATGGGTGACGCCGGTGACATCGACGAGCGGCGGACGAGGGCGATGCTGCTCCTGGCGAACCCGGCGCAGGCGCTGGAGCTCATGTCGGCCTACGCCGCCACCCGCGGGGCTGGTCGCGGCTCCGGCCCTGGTTCCAGCGCCGGCCCTGGTCCCGGCGCCGGCCCTGGTCCCGGCGCCGGCCCGGCCGGTCGCAGCAGGAGCCGTGGCCCTGGGTACGGCGGTGACGCGCCGCTGCCGGTCCCCGACGCGACAGACGACGCCGCGGACCGGCCTTTCGCAACGTCAGGCGGCGCCGCGGACGGCTTCTGTCCAGCGGACAACGGTCCTGACGACGCTGAGGACGAGCACGATCGGGCGTGGGTCGGGGAGGGCGACGTGCACCCCGCGGACAACGACGCCGACGACCCGCCCGCTGAGCCGGGACCAGGATCGGCGGTGACGCCGTGCCCGAGCTGCGGGCTACCGCCCCCTGCTTCCCCGCCGCGTTCGTCGCCCGCCGACCCGCCGGGGGCCTCACCGGG
Organism: Nocardioidaceae bacterium; assembly: GCA_035457605.1. Taxonomy (GTDB): domain Bacteria; phylum Actinomycetota; class Actinomycetes; order Propionibacteriales; family Nocardioidaceae; genus Nocardioides_C. Next base: position 7,819 of record DATIBI010000242.1, on the reverse strand, counting down.
CGGCGATCCGTCGGCGTTCCTGCGACGGTTCCTCACCCCGTTCCACCCGGCGACGGTGCCGGACTGGCACGCCTCCGGCGGACCCGGCGCGCCGCGACCACCCGGTTCCGGTTCAGGTGCCGGAGTCCGGGCGCCGGGGTCGGTGTGGCCGCTGGACTACACGCGGCTGCTGCCGCGAGTCACGCTGTACCTGCACGTGCACCGGGACACCGTGGACGACCTTGTCGCCAAGGCCGGGGCCGGGGCGCGGAGAGGGACCGGGGTGGTGCGTTGGGAGGGCCACAGCCCGGTCACCGCGGAGTACGTCCGCGACTTCCTCGGCCCGCACGCGGCGTTCACGATCAAGCCGGTGATCGACCTGGCCGGGCAGGTGCCGGTCGACGGGTACGAGATACCGGACCGGCTCCGGGAGGCGGTGCACCTGCGCACCCCGGCGGACGTGTTTCCCTACGCCTCCGCGACCGGCCGGGGTCTGGACTACGACCACACCACCCCCTACCGGCACCCCGCCGACCAGCCCGGCCTGCGCGACCTGGACGGCGGGCACGTCCAGGACGGGCCGGGCACCGCAGGGCGGTCGACACCAGGACAGACCGGCATGGCGAACCTGGGCAAGCTGACCCGGCTCCACCACCGGGTCAAGACCCACACCGCCTGGCAGGCGCGGCAGCCGTTCCCCGGGATCTACCTGTGGCGCTCCCCGCACGGCCGCTACTTCCTGGTCGACCACACCGGCACGCACCGGCTCGGCACCGACCCCACCGCCGCAGCTGCAGTGCCCGCGAGCGGGCCCGACACCTGCCAGACGGGTGGGCCGCACCCGGCGATCACGAGCCCCCGCGACCTCGGCCACCTCTCACTCCTCGAGGACCAGCTGGCCAACCACCTTCTCGACCACACTGCCGCTTGACGCCGGGCCAGCTCGGACGGTGGCGAGAACGTGCCCGCTCACACAGACCCGAGCTCCTCGGGCAGCTCCTCGGCGTGCAGCACGACCAGCGACGTCACCGCGCGGGTCAGGCACACGTAGAGCCGCCGCAGCCCGGTGACCCGGTCCGGCTCGCCGGCGACAATCGCGGCCGGCTCGAGCATCACCACGTGGTCGAACTCCAGGCCCTTGGCGAGGGAGGCGGGTACGACGTCGAGCTGGATGTCGAACTCCGAGTCCACGTTGCCGGGCTCCTCGCCGAGCACCGCGAACCCCATCCCGGCGGCAGACAACGCCGCTGTCACCGAGGACACGTGTGCGTCCGGCACGATCAGGCCGGTCGACCCGACCCGGTCGGCAGCGTGCCCGGCTGCTTCCACCGTCGCGGAGACCAGGTCGGCGACCCGGTCCACGACGAGCTCGCCCCGGGTCCGTCGTACCGACGTCGGCGGCTCCAGGTCCGGGGCGATCGACGGCAGCAGCCGGGCGGCGTACTCGATCACCTCGCCGGGCACGCGGAACCCCTTGGTCAGCTGCTCGACGTGCGCCGTCGGCTTGCCGAGGTGCGTCAGGGCGTCCTCCCAGGACCGGCTCGCCCACGGCGTCGTGGCCTGCGCGAGGTCCCCGAGCACCGTGGTCGACCCGGTCGAGCAGCGCCGGCCCACCGCGCGCAGCATCATCGGCGACAGGTCCTGCGCCTCATCGGCCACGACGTGCCCCATGCTCGGCGTGCGCTCCACCAGGTCGGCGGCCTCGTCGATCAGCACGGCGTCGGCAGGTGACCACCGGGCCGATCCCGGCCCCTTGGGTGGTTTCGCCCAGAGCAGCATCGCCTGCTCCGAAGGGGTGAGTACGTCGGACGCCGCCTCGGCGAGGAACGCGGGGTCGCTCAGCAGCCGCAGCACCAGCCGGGCCGGGTCCACCGCCGGCCACAGCTGGTCGGCGTACTGCTTCACCGGACGGCTCCTGGCCACCGCGTCCTGGACCCGGTCGTCGGGCGAGTCGCCGGCCAGCTCCATCTTCACGAGGATCGTGTGCGCGAGCCGCTGCGGCAGCATCGCCCGCGCCGCGCCGTACCGCACCCCACGGGCCCGCAGCGCCGCCACGATCTCCTCGGCCTCGTAGCCCGCGACCCGCCACCGCCGGGACCCCCGCGGCACGACGAGCCCTTCCTCCGGCGGCCGCACGTGCGACCACAGCGCGCGGCGCAGCACCTCGGCCATCCGGGCGTCGCCCTTGAGCGTGGCCACCTCCGGCGCGTCGGTGCCGCGGATCGCGTACCGGGCGTTGAGCCGGGTGAGCGTCTTCCCGACCAGCTCCTCGATGGTGGTCTGCTGCGCCTCGATCTCCCCGAGCGCCGGCAGCACGTCCCCGATGTAGCGCAGGAACGAGGCGTTCGGCCCGACCACGAGCACGCCCTGGCGGGAGAGCTGGTCGCGGTGGGAGTAGAGCAGGTACGCCGCCCGGTGCAGGCCCACCGCGGTCTTGCCGGTGCCGGGCGCGCCCTGGACGCACACGGAGTGGTCGAGCTCGGAGCGCACGATCACGTCCTGCTCCGGCTGGATCGTGGCGACGATGTCGCGCATCGGGCCGACGCGCGGCCGCTCGATCTCCGCCTCGAGGATCTCGGAGTGGGCCTCCTCGACGCCCTCGAGCAGCGCCTCGTCCTCGAAGGCGGTCAGCTCGCCGTGGGAGAAGCCGAACCGGCGGCGCAGCTCGACCCCCATCGGCTCGACCTTGCTGGCGCGGTAGAACGCCCGGCTGATCGGGGCGCGCCAGTCGACCACCATCGGGTCGCCGTCCTCGTTGGTCACGTGGCGGCGGCCGATGTAGAACCGCTCGCCGCGGGCGTCCTCGTGCGCCTCGTCGTAGTCGAGGCGGCCGAAGAACAGCGGCACGGTCGGGTCGTCGGCGAGCGCCTTCATCCGCAGGTAGATGGCGGACTCGAGAAACTTCTGGCTCACCCAGTCGCCGGCGGCGGACGAGTCGAGGGACTCGGTCCGCGCCCGCATCCGGGCGAGCTCCGCCCGTGACCTCGCAAGGTGCTCACGCTCAGCGGAGATCGGGTCGGGCTCGGTATCAGGAGGCTCCTGGATGGAGGGCACGGCTGTGCTCCAATCGGTGGGGGAGGGCGAGGGACACTACCAGCGCCCCTGTCCGGCGTCACCGGGTTTTCGCCGTTCGGGGACAGCCACACCACGGGTCGGGTCGGATCGTTCGGGAACCAGGGTCAGTGCCTCCCTTCTCAGCTGTGAGTGCGACCCCTGCTCTGCGTGGCTGAGTCCATCTGAAACGGCGCTGCGGGGTCGACGAGATCGTCGTTCATGCCGAGCGGACCGGAACGAAGAGGTGCCGACACGCGGTTGATGGGTTTGATGCACACCTGTGAATGTGCTCTCGTTTGTGGCTCTGCCCAAGGCGAGCCGCCGAGACCGTGACGGTCTTGATGGGACGCCCACACACGATCGGTACGGACTCGGGTTGAAGGCCATCCTGCTGGGCGGCACGTGTGCGCTCATGGTGTCGTTGTTGATTACTCGCTGGGCGATCGCGCGGTTCGCCTCCTGGGGCCTGGGGCAGCTGATCCGCGAAGACGGGCCCAAGACGCATCATGTGAAGAGGGGCACCCCCACGATGGGCGGCGCCGTCATCGTGTTCTCGGTGGTGATCGGCTATGCGTCCGCCAAGCTGTTGACGTGGGACCTACCTTCGCGGTCCGCGCTCCTGGTGCTCTTTCTCTTGGTCGGCATGGCCGGGGTCGGATTCCTCGACGACTTCATCAAGGTCAGGAAGCAGCGCAGCCTCGGTCTTCGGAGCAAGGCCAAACTGGTGGGGCAAACCGTTGTCAGCCTCACGTTCGGGTTCCTAGCGCTTTATCCCGCCCTTCACGACGGGGCGGCAGCCGCTGTCTCTCACCGGTTGTCCTTCGTGCGTGACTTCGGCCCGGAGTTGCCTTGGGTGATCGTCATGGCGCTCATCTGGTTCATGGTGAACGGGACCAGCAACGCCACGAACCTCATCGACGGACTCGACGGGCTGCTCACCGGCAGTGCCACGATGGTCTTCGCCGCGTACACCATCATCGGCATCTGGCAGAACAACCACTTGTGCGGATCCGCCACCGAGGCGAACGGCTTGTGCTACCAGGTGGCTTCCCCGCTGGACCTGGCTACCGTCGCAGCCGCTCTGACCGGCGCCTGCTTCGGGTTCCTGTGGTGGAACGCATCTCCGGCCAAGATCATCATGGGGGACACAGGCTCGCTCGCCCTGGGGGCGGCCATGGCCGGGCTCGCACTGCTGACGCGGACCGAGCTGCTCCTGATCGTCCTCGGGGGCTTGTACGTGGCCGTCACCGGCTCGGTGATGCTCCAGGTGTCCTGGTTCAAGCTGAGCAGGCGCACCACGGGCGTGGGCAAGCGACTCTTCCGCATGGCGCCGCTCCAGCATCACTTCGAACTGCTCGGATGGGCGCAGGTGACGGTGGTGATCCGCTTCTGGATCATCGCGGGAGTCTGTGTCGCGGCTGCGCTGGGGATCTTCTACGGCGACTGGGTGGTGAACCCACGTTGAGTTGTCGGGTGGGCACGTGGACGTTGGACGAGTGCTTGGTCAGGATGCTGGTGGCGGCTCGAAGCGGCATGTCGATGCTTTCGTAAGGCATGACTTTCAGCATGGCCGAGGAAGTGCGGACGTGCGTTCGATGCGGCAGGCCGGTCATTCGTCAAGCCGAGCGCTTCGAGGTCTTCGAGCAGATGCACTGGAGTTGTTTCCACTACGAGTTCGAGCACCTAGGCGCAGGATCGACGACGACCCCGACATCGCGTGCAAGGATCCGGCCTGCCCGGCACGAGCTTTGATCCCGCGGCTCAACCCGGCGGTTCGCCACCTGCTGACCTGGAACGCCCACACTACGGCACGACCGAGCTCCACCTGCCCGCGGCAGATCCGTGCGCTCCGAGGCGGTGACGCCGGGGCCATCTAGGTGGGACACGTCACCGATAGGACCTGCTGATACGAACCCGACCCGTATGGGCGGGCGACCTCGATGACACCCGCGTGCACGGCAACACGGTCACCAGGCTCCCGCAAGCATGGCGGAATGCTCCCAGCGTCAGTCTCGTCGCCGGCCTTCCACACCACGTCATCGAGTCGGAACCCGACCCTGCCGCCGCTTTCCGGGTCGAAGTAGGCGTACGGCACGTTCGCCGGGACTCTCTCCGCCATGCCACTCACGGCAGAAGGATGGTGAGCTGTCCAGGACGAACGGACACCGATGACATAGCCGAGGGAGACAAGGAGCAGCGCGAGGCCAGCAGCAACGGCGATGCGCCTCCCGCTTGGGCCTGCTCCGTTTGCAGGGGTGTGCGTCTCCTCGATGGCGACCCGTTCCGCGTTGCTCATGTCAGAAGTATCGGGCCTCGGCGTCGTCGTTCGTGCAGCAACGCAGGGCAGACCGGGCGGTTCAGGCTCGCACCGAGTCTGGACTCACGGTCATCGGCACGAGCGCGCGCGAACCGCGGCAGATCCGTGCGTCCATCCGTACGCTGTCGGCCACCTGGCCGTTCGGGCGGTAAGGGACAGAGACCGGTCCCACCGGAGGGTGGGAGATGTGCTCGGAAGTAGACCCGGCCTGTCCGCCAGCTTTCCCTTCCTGCGGCAGTTGAGGGCGCACGACCACAAGCTCATTGGATGCCTCACAGGGGCCGATTCATTCGCTCGGCCGCGGGCCGGCGGCCACCTCGGCCTCCGAGCGGAGGATGCAGAACTCGTTGCCCTCCGGGTCGGCCAGGACAACCCATCCGGTGCCCGGACCGTACTGGCCGCGGTGGTCGGACACTTCCCGCGCACCGAGCTCGAGCACTCGCTCGATCTCGTCGTCGCGACGGCCCGTGCGCGGCCGCAGGTCGAAGTGGATGCGATTCTTCACGGACTTCGACTCGGGTACCTCGATGAAGAGGATCTCGTGACCGGTCTCCGGGTCCCGGATCGCGCATTCCTGATGACCCGGCTCGTTGGGATCGTTATCGAGGTCGACATAGCCGAGAAGCTGCTTCCACCACTCCGAGAGCTCGTAGGCGTTGCCGCAGTCGATGGTGGTGTGGGACACGAAAGAGGTCATGCCTCGCACGCTGCCAACGATCGCCGAGGCTGGCAATCCGATTCGCCCCCGATCAGTCCGTTCTGGAGCAATCAGACGGGCATGTCGGGATGCTGACCCAGGCTGTGGCCGGTCGCGGTCAGCGTGCAGCGACCGCCTGCACCCCAGCGGCGCTTCGCGCGCGAGTTGCGGCACGGACGGGCGGCTCGCCGATCATTGTTGGCCTCGACTTGAGGAGAGCAGCTTCCAGTTCCCTTCGGAGACGACCTCGACCGCGCCGCCGGTCACCTTGATGGCGGTCTGGTCGTCGAGGGCGTAAGCAGGCAGGCCGATGCCGGCCGCCCAGCGCTCCGCCTCAGCCAGGGTGTTCTCCGGGAAGACGTCCAGGTGCGGGAAGATCGAGAAGTCCACGACGCCAAGGGTGTGGTCGTCCGGCGCAGACGGCCACTCCACGAAGGCATCGCCGATCCGCGGGGTCATCACCATGCTGCCGGCGCTGACCCCAACCCAAACCGTTTCGCTTAGCGACGGCAGGAGGTCGGCCAACCCGGACTCCCGCATCCAGTGGCACAGGTACGTCGCTTCACCACCGGCGACCAGCAGCACGTCGGCTTCCCGGACCCAAGGGACCCAGCGCTCCGCGCCGATCGTGGGCAACGCAGTCAACTCGAGGACGTCCAGCGATTTCCACTCCATGGACGTCATGCCACCCCAAGGACGCCCGCTGACGAAGTTCTGCACCGAGACCGGCCCGGACATATGGCCCCACTGCGCCGTCGGGACGCAGAGCGCGGTGGAGTCGGCGATCGGCTTGCCCAGCATGTCGACCAGCGCATCACTGATGCTCGTGTTCGTGATGCCCCCGGACGTAAGTAGCAGCTTCAAGATTCCTCCAGAGTCGAGTGCGACGGATGGGTGTGACGTACAGACCTCAGACCACCGCGAAACTCATCGGTGTCGAACACGGCAACACTGCCGGAAGACAGGCCGCCCGTCCTAGCATCGAGCGCACGCAGCACGCCCGCACCGACGGCAATGCAGCATGAGCCGGGCGGTGACTCGGTTTACGAGCCGTACGAACCGTCCGACTTTCGGCAGATGAGTGAACGTCCGCCTGAACAGGACCACACACAGTCAGAGCGTGGCCGGCGCCAGTAGCATCGGCGCGACTCGACGATGGGGGAGACATGGCAGGGAGCAGACCCAAGGCCTGGCACTTCTGGCGCAAGGCGCTCTGGACCCGCGCGGCTCTCCTGGCGCTCTACTCCGTGCTCGTTGTAGCGCTGGGTCTATTGACGTTCGTCGCGGCATGGTCGGACTTCCAGGATGCGCGCGGGATGGCTGACGCAGAGCGCTGCGCGGGTGTGGGCAGGTCCGCATCGGTCCACCAGGACTGCCTCTTCGAGGCCCGGGGTTGGCTGGACGGGCCGAGGTACAGCCGCGGTCCTGGCAGCGACTGGGCCTTCGTCGAGGGAGCCGACACCCACGAGGTCCAGGTGGGCAGCGTCGGCTCGCACACCCTCGAGGAGGTCGGCGACGTGCCGGTCACCGGGCTGCTGTGGCACGGCGAGCTGGTGGCCTTCGACCTCGAAGGAGAGGTGGTGGAGTCCGACGAGTACGGCGCCCGCTCGTGGACGTGGCTGCTGCTGCTCGGAGTCGTCCTCGTCGGGTCCGGCCCCCTGCTGAGCCAGGCCGCGTCGTACAAGCATCGGCTGGCCGGCGGTTGGTGGCGGGTGACGTCGGAGCGGGTCGGGCTGATGACGGAGCCCACCTGGCGCATGGCCGTTGCGGGC
>DATIBI010000241.1:0-5963 GCA_035457605.1 Nocardioidaceae bacterium | reverse complement strand
CGTCTCGGAGTCCCCGGAGCTCGGGCAGACCCTCGAGGTCCGGGTGTTCGCATCGCTCGGCGAGCTCAGCCCCGAGGACGTCGACGTGCAGGTCGTGCACGGCCGGGTCCGCAGCGACGACAGCCTGACCGACACGCACGTGGAGTCGCTGGCCGTGGCCGAGACCTACGAGGCCGGGCGGCACCGGTTCGAGGGGCGGGTGTCGCTCAAGCACACCGGCCCGTTCGGGTACACCGCGCGCGTGCTGCCCAAGCACGCCGGCCTCGCCTCGCCGGCCGAGCTCGGGTTCGTCTCGCTCGCGCACGAGTAGGCACGAGCAGGACGAGCAGTCCGACGTACCGACACCGAAGGCGCCCTGCGTTCCCGCAGGGCGCCTTCGTGCGTGTCGGAGTAGCGACCTCTGGTCAGACCTGACGCAGCACCAGCATCGACCGCGGCGCCAGCGAGATCACCTCGCCCGCCTCGAGCCGGTCACCGGTCCGGTAGTCCTCGTCGGTGGTCAGCACCACCTCGCCGGCCTGCACCCACTCCTGCTTGGGCAGCACGATCTGCCCCTCCTCGGGGTGGGCGTTGAACCACACCATGAACGACGAGTCGCGCAGCTGCTCCCCGCGCGGACCGGGCGCGCGGAGCGGGTCGCCGGAGACGAACATGCCGAACTGGTGGAGCGACTCGTCGAACCAGTCCGCCTCGGTCATCTCCCGGCCCTCGGGGTGCACCCACGCGAGGTCCTTGGGGCCGCCGTGGATCGTCGGCCGGCCCTCCAGGAAGTGCCGCTGGCGCAGCGCCGGGTGCTCGCGCCGCAGCCGCAGCGCGGTCTTGGTGATCTCGTAGACGTCCAGCCAGGCGTCGTCGGGGCGCCAGTCGAGCCAGGAAACCTCGTTGTCCTGGGTGTAGGGGTTGTTGTTCCCGCGCTGGGTGCGGCCGCGCTCGTCCCCGGCGGTGATCATCGGCACCCCCGCGGACAGGCAGAGCGTGGCGATCAGGTTCGCCGCCTGCCGGTGCCGCAGCGCCACGATGTCGGGGTCGTCGGTCTCACCCTCCACGCCGCAGTTCCACGACCGGTTGTTGTCGCTGCCGTCCTTGCCGCCCTCGCCGTTCGCGGCGTTGTGCTTGTGGTTGTAGGAGACCAGGTCGCGCAGGGTGAACCCGTCGTGCGCGGTGATGAAGTTGACCGAGGCGTACGGCGACCGGCCGTCGTCGGCGTACAGGTCGCTGGAGCCGGACAGCCGCGAGGCCACCTCGGCGATGCCGCCCGACTGGGTGCGCCAGAAGTCGCGGATCGTGTCGCGGTACCGGTCGTTCCACTCGCACCACGGCGGCGGGAAGTTGCCGACCTGGTAGCCGTCCATGCTCGCGTCCCACGGCTCCGCGATCAGCTTCACGTGCCGCAGCACCGGGTCCTGCCCGATCGCGGTGAGGAAGTGCCCACGCATGTCCACCAGGTGCCCGGTCCGCGTCAGCGCGGGCGTCAGGTCGAACCGGAAGCCGTCGACGTGCATCTCGGTCACCCAGTAGCGCAGCGAGTCCAGGATCATCCGGAGCGCGTGAGGGTGCGAGGCGTCCACGGTGTTGCCGCAGCCGGTGACGTCCCAGTAGGTCGCCTCGTCGACGTGCTTGTAGTAGCCGAGGTCGTCGAGACCGCGGAAGCTCAGCGTCGGACCGAGCGGCCCGCCCTCGGCGGTGTGGTTGTAGACCACGTCGAGGATCACCTCGAGGCCGGCGGCGTGCAGCGCCTTGACCATGCTCTTGAACTCGGTGATCTGCTCGCCGCGGTCCCCGGTCGAGCTGTAGTCGTTGTGCGGGGCGAAGAACCCGATCGAGTTGTAGCCCCAGTAGTTGCTGAGCCCCTTGGCGGCGAGGAAGGGCTCGGAGACGAACTGGTGCACCGGCAGCAGCTCGACGGTGGTGATCCCGAGGTCGCGCAGGTAGTCCACGACCGCCGGCGTCGTGAGCCCGGCGTAGGTGCCGCGCAGGTGCTCGGGGATCTCGTTGTGCAGCTTCGTGAACCCCTTCACGTGCAGCTCGTAGATCACCGTGTCGGTCCACGTGACCCGGGGCCGCACCTGCTCGTCGTCGCCCCAGTCGAAGTCGTCGCGGACGACCACGCTCTTGGCCGTGCTGGCCGCGGAGTCCTCGTCGTTGCGCGTGGTCTGCCTGGCCCGGCGGGTCCGGTCGTCGTCACCGGTCTCGGGGAGGACGTAGCCGAAGATCGAGGAGTCGGGTACGACGGACCCGCTCACCGCACGCGTGTAGGGGTCGAGCAGGAGCTTGGCCGGGTTGAACCGGCGACCGTTCTCGGGGTCCCACGGACCGTCGACCCGGTAGCCGTAGCGCTGACCCCGGGGGACCCCGGGCAGGGCGCCGTGCCAGATGCCGAGCGTGCGCTCGGTCAGGTCGTAGCGGGTCTCGACCAGCGAGCCGTCCTCGGCGTCGTCGAACAGGCAGACCTGCACCGACGTGGCCTCGGGTGCGTAGACCGCGAAGTTCGTCGCCTCCTCGCTCCACGACGAGCCGAGGGGATGGTGCAGACCGGGCCAGACATCGGCCCGGTCGTGCTCGTCGGTCCACAGTCCGGGGTTCACCGGGACATTCTCACCCACCTCGGGAGGGCCAAACCCCGTGTCCACGGCGGCGTCACCGAGCTGTGACGTCGGAGCACCCGCGCCGCGCCCCGCGTGTCCCACACCACAGGGCCCCGTCTAGGCTCCGTCAGAGGTTTTCCGCCGAGACAATCTTCCGAGACAGCAAGGAGCGCATCGTGGGCGAGTTCGTGAGGCTGGACGTCGAGGACGGGGTCGGGACCATCCGGCTGGACCGGCCGAAGATGAACGCCCTGAACGTGCAGGTCCAGGAGGAGATCCGGGCCGCGGCGATCGAGGCGAGCGAGCGCGACGACATCAAGGCCGTGGTCATCTACGGCGGCGAGAAGGTGTTCGCCGCCGGCGCGGACATCAAGGAGATGGCCGAGATGTCCTACACGGACATGGTCAAGCGAAGCGGCGGCCTGCAGTCGGCGTTCGCCACGGTCGCCCGCATCCCCAAGCCGGTGGTCGCCGCCGTCACCGGCTACGCGCTCGGTGGCGGGTGCGAGCTGGCGCTGTGCGCGGACGTCCGGATCGCCGCCGACAACGCGACCCTGGGCCAGCCCGAGATCCTGCTCGGCGTCATCCCCGGCGCGGGCGGCACCCAGCGGCTCACCCGCCTCGTCGGCCCGTCCAAGGCCAAGGACCTGGTCTTCACCGGCCGGTTCGTCAAGGCAGAGGAGGCCCTGGCGATCGGGCTCGTCGACCGGGTGGTCCCCGCCGAGGACGTCTACACCGAGGCGCTGGCCTGGGCCCGGCAGTTCACCGCCGGCGCGACCTTCGCCCTCCGGGCGGCCAAGGAGGCCATCGACCGCGGCCTCGAGGTCGACCTCGACACCGCCCTGGAGATCGAGCGTCAGCAGTTCGCGGCGCTCTTCGCGACCGAGGACCGGTCCGTCGGGATGCAGTCGTTCATCGAGAACGGTCCCGGCAAGGCCGAGTTCGTCGGGCGCTAGTCTGCGGGTACCTCGGACAAGGAGAGACCAGTGAGTGACACCGGCAAGGGTGCGCGACCGGAGACGGCCGCCGACGAGAAGGAGCAGCGTCGGCCCCGCGGCGCCCAGCTGAAGAAGGGCACCGACGCCGTGCGCAGCCGGGTCGCCACGCTGGTGTGGCTGGTCGCGGTCGTGTGCGCGCTGTTCCTGGCGGTCGGCGCCCTGCTCATCGCGCTCAAGGCCAACGAGAACAACGCGATCGTGGAGTTCGTCATCAACGGCGCGGAGACGCTCGACGGCCCCTTCAGCCTGGAGGACGGCATCTTCACCTTCCCGGCCGACGAGGACGGGCGGGTCAAGAGCGCGCTGGTCAACTGGGGGATCGCGGCCGTGGTCTACCTGGTGATCGGCAAGATCCTCGACCGGCTGATCCGACCCTGAGCGCTCCGCTGGGCACTGCCCTGGGCGCTCCGCCGACCATGGGGCCGGCGGCGCCGGCCACGCGTGTGACCCAACCCACCCGACGCCGTGTTCCCCTGGTTGCTACGCGCTAGTAACCTCGTCAGGAACATGGCCGAGCCACCGCCGGGACCCGGGGGCACCCACTCGGGGACCGACCTGAACTTGACCGCGTGCGGCTGAGGGAGACCCAGCCGCGAACCGACTGCACAGGAGGGGCCCACCGGGCCGAGACCGCCATGAACATTGTCGTGTGTGTGAAGTACGTACCGGACGCGACCGCGGACCGGCACTTCGAGGAGGACAACACCGTCGACCGCGTCGGCGTGGACGGCCTCCTCTCCGAGCTCGACGAGTACGCCGTCGAGCAGGCGCTGCAGCTGAAGGAGAAGCAGGGCGGCGAGACGACGATCACCGTGCTCACCGTCGGTCCCGAGCAGGCCGGGGACGCGATCCGCAAGGCACTGCAGATGGGGGCGGACCAGGGCGTGCACGTGGTCGACGACGCGATCGCCGGCTCCGACGCGCTGGCCACCTCGCTGGTGCTGGCCAAGGCCGTGGAGAAGGCGGGCGAGGCTGCGCCGGTCGACGTGGTGATGTGCGGCATGGCCTCCACCGACGGCGCGATGGGCGTGGTGCCGGCGATGCTGGCCGAGCGTCTCGGCCTGCCGCAGGTGACGCTGGCCTCGGTGCTGGAGATGCAGGGGCAGGAGGTCCGGATCAAGCGTGACGGCGACACCGCCACCGAGGTCATCGGCGCCACCGCCCCGCTCGTGGTGTCCGTGACCGACCAGTCCGGCGAGGCCCGCTACCCGTCGTTCAAGGGGATCATGGCGGCGAAGAAGAAGCCGGTGGAGACCTGGTCGCTGTCCGACCTCGGCGTCGAGGCCGAGCAGGTCGGCCTGTCCGCGGCGTGGACGCAGGTCGAGGCCACCGAGGCCCGCCCGCCGCGCACCCAGGGCGAGATCGTCACCGACGAGGACGGCACGGGCGCCAAGGCGCTGGCCGACTTCCTCGCGGCCAAGAAGTTCATCTGAGTCGACCGGTTGAAGGGAAGGCATCTTTCATGAGTGAGGTCCTGGTTCTCGTCGACCACGTCGACGGAGCAGTACGCAAGACCACGCACGAGCTGCTGACGATCGCGCGTCGCCTCGGTGAGCCCTCCGCGGTGTTCATCGGGTCCGACCCCGACGCCGCCCTGGAGGCGCTGAAGACCTACGGCGCGCAGAAGGTGTACGCCGTCGACGACGCCGACATCAAGGGCTACCTGGTGGCGCCGAAGGCCGAGGCGCTGGCGCAGCTGGTGGAGAAGACCGGCCCGGCCGCGGTTCTGGTCTCCAGCAACGCCGAGGGCAAGGAGATCGCCGGCCGCCTCGCGGTCAAGATCGACTCCGGCCTGATCACCGACGCGGTGGACGTGGCCGCCGGTGACGGCGGTCCGGTCACCACCCAGTCGGTGTTCGCGGGCAACTACACCGTGCAGGCCAAGGTCACCAAGGGCACCCCGATCATCACGGTCAAGCCGAACGCCGCGACGCCGGAGGCCGCCGACGGCGCGGCGACGGTGGAGAAGGTCGACGTGACCATCTCCGACGCCGCGAAGCAGGCGAAGATCGTGGCCTCCGAGCCGCGCAAGGCGACCGGGCGTCCGGAGCTGACCGAGGCGGCGATCGTGGTCTCCGGCGGCCGGGGCACCGGCGGCAACTTCGAGCCGGTGGAGGCGTTCGCGGACTCCCTCGGCGCGGCCGTGGGCGCCTCGCGTGCCGCCGTCGACTCCGGCTGGTACCCGCACAGCTTCCAGGTCGGCCAGACCGGCAAGACGGTCTCCCCGCAGCTCTACGTCGCGGCCGGGATCTCCGGTGCCATCCAGCACCGGGCCGGCATGCAGACCTCGAAGACGATCGTGGCGATCAACAAGGACGAGGAGGCCCCGCTGTTCGAGCTCGTCGACTTCGGCGTGGTCGGTGACCTCCACGCCGTCCTC
>DATIBI010000240.1:0-14664 GCA_035457605.1 Nocardioidaceae bacterium | reverse complement strand
GGCCTCGCTCGCCTAGCTGCGACCCGCGAGTCCTTCCGCCGAACCGGGGGTTGTGGCGCCACAACCCCCGGTTCGGCGCACCACGAGGCGCGGTTCGCCGCACCACAACCCCCGGTTCGGGGCACCACGAGCCCCGGTTCGGCGCACCACGGGGCGCGGTTCGGCGGGTCAGGCGCGGGAGACCTCGCTGCGCAGCTTGAGCACGGTCGACCCGTCCTCCTGCTCGATGACGTAGGCCGGATCGTCCTCGGTGCCGTTGCGGGTGATCTCGCTGCCCTTGATGGTGCGGATGACCTTCGCGTGGTGCACCTCGACCACCGTGCCCTCGGCCGTTCCGTTGCCCCACGACCAGGACACCGTCGTGCCCTTGCGGATGGTCACGACGCGCTGGGCTGGGTGGCGTCCGTGGCGTCGGGCTCGGTGGCGTCGGGCTGGGTGGCGTCGGGCTGGGTGGCGTCGGACTCGGCGGCGGCCTTGAGCCGGACCAGGGTCTGCTCGATGCCTCGGCGGTTGCGGGCCGGGAAGCCGGTCACCTCGATGAGGGTGCTCCACAGCTTGTTGTACCGGGTGTAGTCGAACGACTCGGTGACCGTCGTACCGCCCGAGGGGGTCGGCTCGAGCTCGTAGCGCCACCGGTGGCCGCCGAAGTGACGCCAGGCGATCCGGCGGTCCGGCTCGAGCTCCACGACCCGGTTGGAGATCTTGTACGGCAGGCCGAACATCTTCATGTTCACCGCGAAGGTGTCGCCCTTGGCGGTCAGCCGCTCCGGGCCCTCGATCACCGACCCCACCGAGCCGGAGCCGTCGATGCGGTGGTGCTGCCGGGGGTCGGCGAGGATCGCGAAGACGACCTCGGGCGGGGCGTCCACGGTGGCGGTCGCGGAGATCAGCTTGTCCGTCATGGACCCGAGCGTAGCCAGGGCGTGTTCACACGGTCGGCGGCGGCTTGGGGATCTGCACCCCAGGCGGGGCGTGGCCGTGTCGCCCGACGTACGCCCCGACGTAGGCGTCGACCGCGGTCGGCAGGGTCATGAACACCCGTTCCTCGCCGACCTTGTCGAGGAACCCGGCGGCGGCGAGGCTGTCGCGCAGGTCCTGCTTGACCCGCGCCATCGCGAAGACGATGCCGCGCTCGGCCAGGGTCCGGCGGACCTCCTCGAGGGCGTCCACCCCGGTGAGGTCGACCTCGGTGTTGGCCTCGGCGTTGAGCAGGAACCACTCCACGGGCGTGTCCGCGGCATCGACGGCGTCCATCGCCCGGCGGCGGAAGTCGTCGGCGTTGGCGAAGAACAACGGCGAGTCGTAGCGGTAGACCACCAGCCCCGGCACCAGGTGCGCGTCCGGGTAGTCGTCCACGTCGTGCATCCCCGGCACCCCCGGGACGTAGCCGAGGATCCCGTCGTGCGGGCGCGCGACCCGGCGGAGCAGGTCGAGGATCGACAGGCCGATCGCCACCGCGATGCCCTCGAGGACACCGATCGCCACCACGGCAACGGTGGTGGCCGCGGCGAGCAGCACCTCGCTGCGCCGGAACGCGGCCAGCCGGCGTATCTCGGTCACGTCGACGAGCCGGATCGCGGCGTACACCACGATGCCGCCGAGCGCGGCCAGCGGGAACGCCTCGAGCACGGGCCCGGCGAGCAGGACGGTGAGTACGACGGACGCCAGCGTCACCAGCGAGTACAGCTGGGTCCGACTGCCGAGCGAGTCGCCGATGACCGTGCGGCTGCCGCTGCTGCTGATCGGGAAGCCCTGGAGCACCCCCGCCGCGAGGTTCGCCGCGCCCAGCGCGAGGAACTCCTGGTTCGCGTCGACCTGCTCGTGCCGGCGGAAGGCGAAGGCCCGCCCGGTGAGCACGTTGTCGGAGTAGGCCACGACGGCGACCCCCAACGCGGGCAGCGCCATCGCGAGCACGTCCGTGCCGGTGACGTCGGGCAGCCGGGGAGCGGGCAGGCCGGCCGGGATCGCCCCGACGACCGCGACGCCCTGGTCGGCGAGGTCGAACCCGGCCACCACGGCCGCGGCGAGCAGCATCGCCAGCAGCGGGCTGGGCCACCGGGGTGCGAAGCGGCGCGCGACCAGCAGGCCGAGCAGCACGCTCAGCGAGACCGCCAGCGTCGGCGCGTGCACCTCGGAGAGGTGGGTGAGCAGGTAACCGACCTCCTCGAGGGTGCTCTCGCCCTCCACCGGCACGCCGGTGACCTTCTCCAGCTGGCTGACCACCATGAGCACCGCGATCCCGGCGAGGTAGCCGACCAGCACCGGGCGCGAGAGCAGGTCGGCCACGAAGCCGAGCCGGCCGACCCAGCCCAGCAGGCAGATCGCGCCCACGACCAGCGCGAGCGCGGCGGCCAGCGCGGCGTACCGGTCCGGGTCACCGGCCCCGATCACCGCGATCGCCGCGGCGGTCATCAGCGCGGTCGTGGACTCCGGTCCCACCGACAGCTGACGCGAGGAGCCGAGCGCGGCGTAGACCGCCAGTGGCCCGATGGCCGCCCACAGCCCCACCACCGCGGGCAGTCCCGCGATCTCGGCGTAGGCCATCACCTGCGGCACCAGGTAGGCCGCGACCGTGACGCCGGCGAGCAGGTCGCCGCGGAGCCAGTCTCGCTGGTAGTGCCGCAGCGTCACGGCACCCGGAGCGAGCCTGCCGATCAGCGAGGCGTCATCGCTCGCCATGAGCCGAAGTTACTGCCTCCGGCGTCGGTGTGTCGGGCAACGGCTTGGTTCGCGGCCGCTCCGCGGTGATCACCAGCGCGACCGCCGCGACCACGATCCCGCCGCCGAGCAGGATCGGCCAGGTGACCCGCTCGTCGAGGATCAGCCAGCCCAGGAACACCGCGACCACGGGGTTCACGTAGGCGTAGGTGGCGACCAGCGAGATCGGCGCGTTGTGCAGCAGCCACACGTAGGAGGTGAACGCCAGCATCGACCCGAACACCACCAGGTAGGACCACGCGAACCAGGTGCGGGGACCGTAGTCGGCGGTGAACTGCTCCCCGGCCAGGAGCCCGACCGAGATCATGATCAGGCCGCCGCACACCATCTCGTAGACGGCGGTCACGAACACGTCCTCGGGCAGCCACAGGCGCGGCTGGATGAACGACCCGAACGCCCAGCAGGTCGAGGCGAACAGGATGATCAGGGCGGGGCCGAGCGGCAGGTCGCCCCCGGAGCCGCGGCCCGCGACCACCAGGAACGCGAGCCCGCCGAAGCCGAGCAGCACGCCGATCAGCGACAGCGGGCTGGGCAGGTCGCCGGTGGCGGCCCGGAACAGCACGATGATCAGCGGGGCGATCGCGATCAGCAGGGCGGTGACGCCCGAGGGTGCGCCCCGGCTCTCGCCGACCGAGACCAGCCCGTTGCCGAGCATGGGCAGCATCAGCCCGAGCAGCGCCGCCCCGGCGAGCTGGCGCGGACGCACCCGCAGCCGGCGCAGGCCACCCTTCAGGCTCAGCACCACCCCGAGCAGCGCGCCGGCGGTCAGGAACCGTAGGCCCATCGCGGTCAGCGGCGGCGCCTCCTCGACGACCACCCGGATCCCGAGGTACGTCGACCCCCACACCACGTAGACCACGCCGAGGGCGGCGATGACGATCCCGATGGCGGGGGCGGGCTTGGTGAGGTGCGTGCGCTCGAGTGTCTGCGTCATGACCGTCCTGTCCTTTGACTCATGACAAGGGTAGGTCCGCCGTACCCCGGGAGTCGCGCGGATTTCGGACAGTGAGAGCCGAGATCCCGCCAGATTCCGATCCGGTCACGGAGCGCTGGGAGTACCGCGGCCGGATTAGGCGGCCCGGAGAAAGATCGGTACTTTATTGCCACTGAGACCGGTGTGTCACCGGTCACAGACGTAGATCGACTCGCACGACCGCGACGCAACACCCCCGCGCGTGTGCCACGTGCGGGTCGTGAACTCCCGGCCGGTGACGGAGACCCCGTTCGCCGACAACACATAGGAGTGCAGGTGAACGAGAGCAAGACCGATTTCGGCCCCGACCTCGGTGAGGTCTTCGGCCCGTCGCACGCCGACGGCGGACCCGAGCTGGTCCAGCTGCTGACCCCGGAGGGCGAGCGCAGGGAGCACCCCGAGTTCTCCTTCGACCTCGACGATGAGGCGATCAAGGGCTTCTACCGCGACATGGTGCTGACCCGGCGCATCGACACCGAGGCCACCGCGCTGCAGCGGCACGGCGAGCTGGGCATCTGGGCCCAGCTGCTCGGTCAGGAGGCCGCGCAGATCGGGTCCGGCCGGGCGCTGCGCCCGCAGGACTTCGTCTTCCCGACCTACCGCGAGCACGGCGTCGCCTGGTGCCGCGAGGTGGACCCGCTGCGGCTGCTCGGGCTGTTCCGCGGCGTGGACCAGGGCGGGTGGAACCCGGCCGACAACAACTTCGGCCTCTACACGATCGTCATCGGCGCACAGACCCTGCACGCGACCGGCTACGCGATGGGCATGCAGCGCGACGGCGTGGTCGGCACCGGCGACGCCGACCGGGACAGCGCGGTCGTGGCCTACTTCGGCGACGGCGCCAGCAGCCAGGGCGACGTCAACGAGTCGTTCATCTTCGCCGCCTCCTACAACGCCCCCGTGGTGTTCTTCTGCCAGAACAACCAGTGGGCGATCTCCGAGCCGATCGAGCGGCAGTCCCGGATCCCGCTCTACCAGCGCGCGCTCGGCTTCGGCTTCCCCGGCGTCCGCGTCGACGGCAACGACGTGCTCGCCACCTACGCGGTGACGAAGGCCGCGCTGCAGCGGGCCCGCGAGGGCCAGGGCCCCACCTTCGTGGAGGCCTACACCTACCGGATGGGCGCGCACACGACCACCGACGACCCGACCCGCTACCGGCTGTCCTCCGAGCTCGAGCACTGGAAGCTCAAGGACCCGATCGCCCGGGTCCGGGTCTACCTCACCCGCAACGGCCTGGTCGACGACCACTTCTTCGCGGAGCTCGAGGACGAGGCCGAGAAGCTCGGTGAGCACCTGCGTGAGGGCTGCAAGGCCCTGCCCGAGCCCAAGATCCTCGACGTCTTCGACTACGTCTACGCGGAGCAGACCGAGGAGCTCGCTGCACAGAAGGCCGGCTTCGCGGCCTACCTGGACTCGTTCGAGGGAGCGCACTGATGGCCAAGATCACCCTGGCGAAGGGCCTCAACGCCGGCCTGCGTGCCGCGATGGAGAAGGACCCCAAGGTTCTCGTGATGGGCGAGGACGTCGGCAAGCTCGGCGGCGTCTTCCGGATCACCGACGGCCTGCAGAAGGACTTCGGCGAGGACCGGGTCATCGACACCCCGCTCGCGGAGTCCGGCATCCTCGGTACGGCGGTCGGGCTCGCCATGCGCGGCTACCGGCCGGTGTGCGAGATCCAGTTCGACGGGTTCGTCTACCCCGCCTACGACCAGATCGTCAGCCAGGTCGCCAAGATCCACTTCCGCAGCCAGGGCAAGGTCAAGATGCCCATGGTGATCCGGATCCCGTTCGGCGGCGGCATCGGCGCGGTCGAGCACCACAGCGAGAGCCCCGAGGCGCAGTTCGCGCACACCCCCGGGCTCAAGGTCGTGGCCTGCTCCAACCCGGTCGACGGCTACTGGATGATCCAGCAGGCCATCGCGCACGACGACCCGGTGGTCTTCCTCGAGCCCAAGCGGCAGTACCACGCCGACAAGGCCGAGCTGGACGAGTCGGCCACGCCCGACCCGCTGTTCACCTCCCGGGTGGTCCGCGAGGGCAGCGACCTGACCCTGCTCGCCTACGGCCCGATGGTGAAGACCTGCATGCAGAGCGCCGAGGCGGCTGCCGGCGAGGGCAAGAGCATCGAGGTCATCGACCTGCGCACGCTCTCCCCGCTCGACATGGGGCCGGTGCTGGCCTCGGTCCGCAAGACCGGGCGGGCCGTCATCGCGCACGAGGCGCACGTGAACCTCGGCATGGGCTCGGAGATCGCGGCCCGGATCACCGAGGAGTGCTTCTACTCCCTCGAGGCGCCGGTGCTGCGCGTGGGCGGTTTCGACACGCCCTACCCGCCGAGCCGGATCGAGGAGGAGTGGCTCCCCGACCTCGACCGGGTGCTCGACGCCGTCGACCGCTCGCTCGCCTACTGACCTCTCGAGGAGAAGCAGACACATGCCTGAGTACAAGCTCCCCGACCCGGGTGAGGGCCTGACCGAGGCCGAGATCGTGGCCTGGAAGGTCAAGGTCGGCGACGTGGTCAAGATCAACGACATCGTCGTGGAGATCGAGACCGCGAAGTCGCTGGTCGAGCTGCCCTCGCCGTTCGCCGGCACGGTCACCGCGCTGCTCGTCCCCGAGGGCGAGACGGTGGCGGTGGGGACGCCGATCATCGCGATCGGCGACGAGGCCGCGCCGGCCGCGACGCCGGCGGAGCCCGCGGAGGCACCCGCGGCGGCGGCGCCCACCCCGGCGGCGGAGATCGACATGTCCAACCCGGCCGCGACCGGGGGCGGCGAGAACCAGACCCTGGTCGGCTACGGCCCGCGTGCCACCGAGGCCAAGCGGCGGCCGCGCAAGGGCGGGGCCAGCCCGGCCACCGAGGCCGGCGCGGCCGCGCAGCTGCAGATGCAGGGGATGTACGAAGCCGGCGGCCCGCGGACCTCGGCGGTCGTGGAGGCCGACGAGACCCCGGTCCCGGTGGCGGCCGCGGTGCCGCACGACGTGCAGACCGACGTGCGCGTGCTCGCCAAGCCGCCGGTCCGCAAGCTCGCGAAGGACCTCGGTGTCGACCTGCGCGAGGTCGCGCCGAGCGGCCCGAACGGGACCATCACCCGCGCGGACGTGGAGGGCCACAGCGCCGGTGCACCGTCCGCCCCGGCTGCCGCCACGGCCACCGCCCCGGTGCTGCGCCCCGGCGAGCGGGAGCGTCGCGAGCCGATCAAGGGCGTGCGCAAGATGATGGCGCAGGCCATGGTCGACTCGGCGTTCACCTCCCCGCACGTCACCGAGTGGATCACCGTCGACGTCACGAAGACGATGCGCTACGTCGAGAAGCTGAAGTCGCGCCGCGACTTCGCGGACGTGAAGGTCTCGCCGCTGCTGGTGCTGGCGCGGGCGGTGTGCCTGGCGATGCGCCGCACGCCGGAGATCAACGCCGCGTGGGACGAGCGCGCCCAGGAGATCGTGTTCAAGAGCTACGTGAACCTGGGCATCGCCGCGGCCACGCCGCGCGGTCTGGTCGTGCCCAACATCAAGGACGCCGACCAGCTGGGTCTGCGCGACCTTGGCGCGGCGATCAACACGCTCACCAAGACCGCGCGGGACGGCAGGACCCAGCCGGCCGAGATGAGCGGCGGCTCGTTCACGATCACCAACGTCGGCGTGTTCGGCGTGGACGCCGGGACCCCGATCATCAACCCGGGTGAGTCGGCGATCCTGTGCTTCGGCGCGGTGCGCAAGCAGCCGTGGGTGCACAAGGGCAAGATCAAGGCCCGCGACATCACCACGCTGGCGCTCTCGTTCGACCACCGCCTGATCGACGGGGAGAAGGGCTCGCGGTTCCTGGCCGACGTGGCCGAGATCCTCGAGGACCCGTCCAGCGCGATGCTGTACTGATCCGCCGTACCGACGGGACCGGTCACTCCACGCGGGGTGGCCGGTTCCGCCGTCTTGTGGGCACTTCGGCCGGACCCGTCGGTGTTGTATCTATCATGGGCGGGACATGCAGACCTCCTCCCGCCCCAGCGGTTCTGCCGCCCAGCGAGCCTACGAGTTCGTGAAGTGGGCGATCCTGCACGCGGTCTACGCGGGCGGGGACGTGATCACCGAGGGCGGCATCGCCCACGAGCTCGGGATGAGCCGGACCCCGGTCCGCGAGGCGCTGCTGCGGCTGGAGGCCGAGGGACTCGTCCGGCTGCAGCCCAAGCGGGGTGCCGTGGTCAGCTCGTTCAGTGCCGACGAGGCCGAGGACGTGCTCGAGGCGCGCGCCCTCGTCGAGAACTTCACGGCGGCCCGCTCCTACGCCAACCGGGCGACCCTCCTCCCGGCCCTGCTCGAGGTGCACGAGGGGATGCGGCAACGCTGTCGCGAGCGGGACACCGCCGGGTTCACCGAGGGCGACCGCGACTTCCACGAGCTGATCGTCGACGCCGCCGGGAACTCCGTGCTCTCGTCGATCTACCGGATGCTCCGCGAGCGGCAGACCCTGTTCACCTCGTCGCTGGTCCGCGGCCGGGTGGACCGGATGGAGGCCGGTCTCGCCGAGCACGAGCGGATCATCGAGAAGCTGCACGGCGAGCAGGAGGCGGCGTTCGTGGACGCGGTGCGCGAGCACCTGGAGTGGTCGATCGCGCTGGCCCGGGAATCGCGGTGACCGGTCCGTCCCTGCCGGAGACCCGTGAACCACGTGGGGGTCGCCGGGCGCTGGTGGTCTGGCTGACCGCGACGTCGGTCTACTTCCTCGCGGTGTTCCACCGCTCCTCACTCGGCGTCGCCGGGATCGCGGCCGCCGAGCGGTTCGACATCTCCGCCTCGCAGCTGTCGACGTTCACCATGCTGCAGCTGCTGGTCTACGCCGCGATGCAGATCCCGGTCGGGGTGCTGATCGACCGGTTCGGCCCGCAGCGGCTGCTGCTGTCCGGCGTGGTGCTGATGACCCTGGCGCAGCTGGGCTTCGCGTGGACAGGTGCCTACGCCGGAGCGCTGGTCGCCCGGGTCTTCGTGGGCATGGGCGACGCGATGGTGTTCATCAGCGTGCTGCGGCTGATCTCCTCGTGGTTCCCGCCGATGCGCAACCCGGTGCTCACGCAGTTCACGTCGCTGTTCGGACAGTGCGGCGCGCTGGTGGCCGCCGTACCCCTGGCCGCGTCGCTGTCCTTCCTGGGCTGGACCCGGACGTTCGTGCTCAGCGCCTCGGTGGGGGTGGTGCTCGGCCTGCTGGTGCTGCTCATCGTGCGGGACGTCCCTCCGGGCGCGCCGCCCTCGCGGCAGGCCAAGGACCTGCCCACGGTGAAGCGGGACCTGCGCTCGGCCTGGCGTGACCCGGGTGTGCGGCTGGGGTTCTGGGCGCACTTCTCCACCCAGTTCTCCACCAACGTGGTCGGGTTGCTGTGGGGCTACCCGTTCTTCGTGGACGGCCAGAACACCTCCAGCGGTACGGCGGCCCTGCTCGTGTCCCTGCTCGTGATCACGAGCATGTTCGGCGGCCCGTTCGTCGGGGCGTTCATCGCCTACAACCCGTGGCAGCGCTCGACCGTCGTGCTCGGCATCGTCACCGCGATCGCGTCCACCTGGGCGGTGGTCCTGCTCTGGCCCGGTGACGCGCCGGTCTGGCTGCTCGCGGTGATGGTGGTCGTGACCGGGCTCGGCGGGCCGGGCTCGATGATCGGCTTCGACCTGGCGCGCACGTTCAGCCCGGCGACCCGGCTCGGCTCCGCGAACGGCATCGTCAACGTCGGCGGGTTCACCGCCTCGCTGCTCAGTGTCCTCGCGATCGGCCTGATGCTCGACCTGCTCACCCCGGGCTCGTCCACCGACTACAGCTCCCAGGCCTACAGCTGGGCGATGGCCGCGCAGTTCGTGCCCTGGGTCCTGGGCGGCACGCAGGTGTGGCGCTACCGCCGCAAGGCCCGCGCCCACCTGGCCGCGAGCCAGCCGGACACGTTCGCCTGGATGACGCGGCGCCAGAAGCCGTCCTAGGCGCCGGCCGGTGCGCCGGTCCTGCGGCGCTCGCGGAGGCCCCTGCCGATCAGCACGAGCCCGTGGAGCACCAGGCCACCGGCGACGAGCTTGGTCGCGAGCTGGCGCACATCCGGGGACACCGCGGTGACGGCGTGGCCCACCCATGGCACGGAGTACCACACCCGCCCCCGGACCTGCGCGGCGATCACGGGTTCGGGGTCGGGAGCGCCGTTCGCGTCGCCCTGCGTGATGAGCTCCCGCGTCCCGTCGCTCGTGAACACGATCGAGGTGATCCGGTGCGTGACGACCTCGGGATCTCCGGAGCGGAGCTGGTAGGTGATCGGGTCGCCCACCCGCAGCTGGCTGACCGGGGTCGGCCGCACGACGACGACGCTGCCGGGCGGGTACGTCGGGCTCATCGATCCCGTGAGCACGGTCAACGGGACCGACCCGGTGGCCTTGGGCAGCAGCACCAGCGCCACGCCGAGCACGGTGACCGTGGCGGCGAGGAGGAGGCCGGCGGCCCGGCCGACGGGGTGCCAGCGGGCTCGGGCGCTCATCGGGCTCCTCCCTGGACCACGTCGCAGCCCGCTGCCGGTGGGAGGGTGACCCGGGCGACGGGGTTGTCGACCGACTCGTCGTCCGCGGAGAAGGCCCGCACCTCGATGTCCGTCTGCGGTGTCGACGGGCCGGACGCGGTGAGCTGGGCGGGCGTGAACGATGCCCGTCTCTGGGTCGTCTCCTGGAGCACCGTGCGCGTGTCGAGACGGTAGATCCGGTAGCCGAGCGGCGTGGGCCCGCGGTCCAGCCAGGACAGGTGCAGGTCACCCGTCTTCCACTCGCACGAGAGGCCGGTCGGCGCGAGCAGCGCCTTCCTGGCGGTGGTCACCGAGAACGACGCGGTCGAGGTGCTGGTCCACGCGGCGTGCACCGTGTGGGCGGCGCCGGTCGAGACCAGGCCGGCGGAGACGAGGGCGACCAGGCTCCTCCTCATCCGCGCACCTGCTGTCCGGTGAAGGTCAGCGTCACCGCGGACGTCCGTTGCTGGTTGGGCAGGTCGCCGGTCAGCGTCACGGTGAGGCAGGCGCGGCTGGAGGCCCCGGCGGCCATCGGTCCGGTCAGGTCGAGCGGACCGCCGGTGAACGAGGCGAACGAGCCGGCGGTCGTGCACGTCTCCCCCCCGGCCAGGGGACGAGCCGCAAACGCGAGCGGCACACCTGCGTCGGAGCTCGACGCCGACACCAGCCGGGCCACCATCCGCAGGTTCGCGGCGTCCACCGGACTGTCGTTGGTGAAGGTGACCTCGACCGCGCGCGGGATCCCGGGGCTGAGGTCGGCCAGCGGCGGCAGCGAGGCGTTCACCTCGCCGTTGGCGGTCAGCTGCATGGTGCCGGCGGTCAAGGAGGTGCTCGCCACCGTCGCCCGGTCCTGGAGAAGGGCAAGCGTGGTCCCGGTGACCGAGCCCACCGTGAGTGAGGCTGCGACCACCGGGACCACGACGAGGAACGGCTTGGCCATGTACCGGAGCGATCTTCTGTGCCCGACGGGCACCTGCCGCGTCAGACGGACGGACGGATCTGGGTCAGAGTGAAGGTCGAGTCGCCGACGGTCGCCGTGGCGTTCTCCGTCGCCTGCGCGGTCGCGTCGACGTCGAAGGCGTAGGTGACCACCGTGGTGATGGTGTTCGACTCGCCGAGCGGTGCGTCGAACCTCCAGGTGGTGACGTCACCGGCGGTCGTCTCGACCGCGTTCGTCAGGCCGTCGACCTCGACCTCGATGTCGATCGCGCTGTCGAACGCCCCGTCGTCGACGGCTCCTCGGTCGAACACGAGCTCGCCCCGCATGTTGGCGCCGGTGGCGGACACGGTGAAGGTCTGCGTGCGGGTGATGGTGTCACCCGGCACGATGAGCTGCCCCTGCGTCCACGCGTTCGGTGCGAGCTCGGAGGCGTCCTGCCACTCGACCCCGCCGGCGACCACGTCGAGCCTTCCGGACGTGATCGAGCTGTCGTCCGCGACAGCGCTGTCGGTCCACGTCGCGTAGGTCCCGAAGCTCCCCACCAGCAGCCCGATTCCGGCCGCACCCAGCAACGATCCCTTGACGATCTTGTTCATGAAGTCTTCCCCACCCCACGTAAGTTGCCGATCCCCCCCGGGAAAGGCCAAGGCAAAACGTAGGGACAAATACGACAATCCGTCAAGGTTTTCGGTTCAACCAGTTTCGTAAAGAAGCTCGTCGAACCGTGGGGTGTGGTGGAAGATCGCCGGTTCCTCAGCCGGTCACGCCGAGATCCTTGTACCTGGTGGCTCGTTCGGCGACCAGCGTCGTCCGGTCCCGCTGCCACAGCTCGGCGAGCTCGTAGCGCAGCACCTCACCCAGCCGGGCGCAGAACTCCTCGGGCTCGTCGGCGGCATCTGGCTTCTCCACCACGATCCGGTCCACGATCCCGGCTGCCCGGAGGTCGAGGGACCGCACGCCCTGGGCGGCGGCCATCTCCGCGGCGTGGTCGAGGTCGCGGTGCACGATGGCGCTCGCACCCTCGGGCGGGAGCGGCGAGAGCCAGCCGTGCTGGGCGGCGATGACCCGGTCGGCGGGCAGCAGCGCGAGCGCGCCGCCGCCGGTGCCCTCGCCCAGGAGCAGGGTCAGCGTCGGCGCGTCCAGGGTGACCAGATCCGCGAGGCAGCGGGCGATCTCGCCGGCGAGCCCGCCCTCCTCGGCCTCCGCGGAGAGCGCGGCGCCGTGGGTGTCGATCACCGTCATCAGCGGGAGCCCGAGCTCGGCGGCGAGCCGCATGCCGCGGCGGGCCTCGCGCAGCGCACCCGGGCCGAGCGGGTGGTCCTCGGTCTGGCCACGACGGTCCTGCCCGAGGAACACGCAGGGCGACCCGCCGAAGCGCGCCAGGGCGATCAGCAGGCCCGGGTCGTGCTCGCCCTGGCCGGTCCCGTTCAGCGGGATGACGTCGGTCGCGGCGTACCGCAGCAGCCGTCGCACGCCCGGACGGTCAGGCCGGCGGGACCGGGTGATCGAGTCCCACGTGTCGACGTCCGGCACCTCCTCCTCGGCCGGGTCCGGGATGTGCTCGAGCGCCACCTGCGGCGCGGTCAGCACGGTCAGCGCCCGGTCCAGGATCGAGGCGATCTCCGCCGGTGGTACGACGGCGTCGATCAGCCCGTGTGCGTAGAGGTTCTCCGAGGTCTGCACGCCCGACGGGAAGGGCCTGCCGTACAACGCCTCGTAGACGCGCGGGCCCAGGAAGCCGACGAGCGCGCCCGGCTCCGCCACGGTGACGTGGCCGAGCGACCCCCACGACGCCATCACGCCGCCGGTGGTGGGGTTGCGCAGGTAGACCAGGTAGGGCAGACCCGCGGCCTTGTGCGCGGCGATCGCCGCCGAGATCGACACCATCTGCACGAACGCCGGGGTGCCCTCCTGCATGCGGGTGCCACCGGAGACGGGTGCCGCGAGCAGCGGCAGCCCCTCGGCGGTGGCGCGCTCGACCGCGGCGACGAGACGCTTCGCGGAGGCGACGCCGATGGACCCGGCGAGGAAGCCGAACTCACAGGCGACCACGGCTACCCGGCGCCCCCGCATGCGCCCCTCGCCGGTGATGACCGACTCGTCGAGCCCGGTCTTCTCCTGCGCGGCGCGCAGCTCGGCCGCGTAGGCGTCGGAGACCGGGCCGCGGGCCGGGGGCGTGTCCCAGGAGACCCAGGAGCCCTCATCGAGGACCTGGTCGATCAGCTCGGTGGCGGAGAGGCGGTCAGCCATGGAGGGTCACCGCCTGCGAAACGGTTCCCGGCAGGTCTGAGCCCCGGCCGGAGGGGACACGGCCGGGGCACAGAGTCCAGGAAGAACCACCTTTCCACGAGTCGGTCCCACAGAAGAACGCTCTACTCATTCCCACCCCCGTGCGCGGTGTCACATCCTGCGTCGGATTTCCTGCGCTTTGACTAGACCACATCCAGCTCACCCCTGGTCCTCGAGGCTGTCGAGCCAGGCCTGCACCGAGTCGTTGTGCTCGCCCAGCCGGGGAGGCGGCAGGTGCGTGGTGCGGGCACCGGCGTGGGTGTTGTCGTCGAAGCGCAGCGGCGGGCCGGGCAGCGACACCGTCCCCAGGGTCGGGTGGTCCACGTCGATCAGCAGGCCCTGGGAGAGGGTCTGGTCCCACGTGTAGACGTCGTCGAGCGTGCGCACCTTGCCGGCCGGGATGCCCGCCTCGGCGAGCTTCGCCAGCCAGGGCTCGGCCGCGCCACCGGCCAGGGCCGCCTCGATCGCCTCGATCAGCGCCGGCCGGTTCGCGACGCGGTCGCGGTTGGTGGCGAACCGCTCGTCGTCGATGCCGAGCATCTGCGAGAGCACGCGCCACTGGTTCTCGTTGCCGCAGGCGATCTGGATCGGGGCGTCGGCGGTGTGGAAGAGCCCGTACGGCGCGATCGAGGGGTGGTGGTTCCCCATCGCCCGAGGCACCTCCCCGGCGACGGTCCACCGGGTGCCTTGGAAGGCGTGCACGCCGACCACGGAGGCGAGCAGGCTCGTGCGCACCACCCTGCCCTTGCCGGTGGTCTGCCGCTCGTGCAGGGCCGCGAGGATCCCGTAGGCGCCGTACATCCCGGCGAGCAGGTCGCCGATCGGCACGCCGACCCGGGTGGGCTCCTCCGGCGACGGCCCGGTGATCGACATCAGCCCGGCCTCGCCCTGCGCGATCTGGTCGTAGCCGGCGCGACCGCCCTCGGGGCCGTCGTGCCCGAAGCCGGTGATCGAGAGGACCACCAGCCGCGGGTTCAGCTCCTGCAGGGTCTCGAAGCCGAGACCGAGCCGGTCCAGGACGCCGGTGCGGAAGTTCTCCACGAGCACGTCGGCCCGGCGGACCAGGTCGAGCAGCACGGCGCGGTCGTCGTCGGCCTTCAGGTCGAGGGTGACCGACTCCTTGTTGCGGTTCGCGGAGAGGAAGTACGTCGACTCGCGGCCGGCGTCCTGCGACCCCTCGGGCCGGACGAACGGGGGTCCCCAGCCGCGGGTGTCGTCGCCGGACC
>DATIBI010000239.1:0-24019 GCA_035457605.1 Nocardioidaceae bacterium | reverse complement strand
AAGGTCGCCCTCCCGGGTGGGGACAACATCGGCTCTCGTGGCCTCGACATGCACATGACCGGCCTCCAGGAGCTCGGTGCCTCGGTGCACATCGAGCACGGGTTCGTCGTCGCGGAGGCACCGGGCGGTCTGTCGGGAGCGAACCTCTGGCTGGACTTCCCGAGCGTCGGCGCGACCGAGAACCTCCTCATGGCGGCGGTCCTGACCCCCGGGCGCACGGTCATCGACAACGTCGCGCGCGAGCCCGAGATCGCCGACCTGTGCACGATGCTCGTCGAGATGGGCGCCCGGATCGAGGGCATCTCGAGCTCGACGCTGACCGTGGAGGGGGTCGACCGGCTCCGGCCGGTGCAGCACGCCACCGTGCCCGACCGGATCGTCGCGGGCACGTGGGCGTTCGCCACCGCCATCGCAGGGGGAGACCTCGTGGTCGACGGCGGGCGGGCACACCACCTCGACATCGTGCTCGACAAGCTCGTCTCCGCCGGAGCACAGGTCGAGGCGATGGACACCGGCTTCCGCGTGTACGTCGACCGCCGGCTCGACGCCTTCGACGTGGTCACGCTGCCCTACCCGGGGTTCCCCACCGACCTCCAGCCCTTCGCGATGGCGCTGGCGGCGGTGAGCGACGGCACCGCGATGATCACCGAGAACGTCTTTGAGGCGCGGTTCATGTTCGCCCAGGAGCTCGCCCGTCTCGGCGCGGACCTGCGCACCGACGGCCACCACGCCGTCGTACGCGGGAGGCCCGCCCTCTCCGGCGCCCCCGTGGTCGCGCACGACATCCGTGCGGGGGCCGCGCTCGTCCTCGCCGGGCTGGCCGCCGAAGGGACGACGGAGGTCGCCGAGTCCCACCACATCGACCGGGGGTACCCCCGCTTCGCCGAGACGCTCTGCGGCCTCGGCGCGGACGTCGTCCGGGCCGACCTCGGGGACCTCCCGGCGTAAACCGGCCGCCTTCCAGCGTCCGCAGCGCCCACATCGTGGACGGTCTTGTCCAGACGGGACACTCCATGGGCTGGCACAGGCAACCAAATCCGTGTGTTCTGCGTCATAGTGGATACAGAGGTGGCCGGAAAGTACGGGGCGGCCGCCTCCCTGCGTGACCTGGGAGTGGTATGGAACTCACCGTGAACGACCGGACGTTGATCCTGCACGGTCATTTCGACGTGCGGTCCACCGGCATGGTCCGTGAGGCGCTCTACGAACGCATCGAGCGCACCTCGGGCAACGTGGTGGTCGACCTCGCCGACGTCGAGGCGATCGATGCGACCGCCCTCCGGGTTCTCGCCGCCGCCAGCAAGCTCATGGAGCGCCAGGGCCGCGCGCTCATCCTCCGAGGATGCAGCCCGGCGCTCCGGCGGATCCTCGCGTTCACGCGCCTGCGCCGCCTGGTCACCGTCGAGAGGGCGGTCTCCGCCTGAGGGTGTGACCTACTCGGCACGTGAGACAGACCACGAGGTAGTTACCGACGGGTTCGGTTGGTCGTAGTCTCCTGCTCTATGAGCGAGAAGCCGCAGGACACCATGCCGGAGGCAGACCGGCCGCAGCCCAAGGACCGCCCCTGGGTGATGCGGACCTACGCGGGGCACAGCTCCGCCGCCGAGTCCAACGCCTTGTACCGAAAGAACCTCGCCAAGGGCCAGACCGGCCTCTCGGTGGCGTTCGACCTCCCCACCCAGACCGGGTACGACCCCGACTCGCCGCTCTCGCGCGGTGAGGTCGGCAAGGTGGGTGTCCCCGTCCCGCACCTCGGCGAGATGCGCCGGCTGTTCCAGGACATCCCGCTCACCGAGATGAACACCTCGATGACGATCAACGCGACCGCGATGTGGCTTCTCGCGCTCTACCAGGTCGTCGCAGAGGAGCAGGCCCTCGAAGGGAAGAGCGCGGATGACGTCGATTTCGACGAGGTTCACGCCAAGCTCGCCGGCACCACCCAGAACGACATCATCAAGGAGTACCTCTCGCGGGGGACCTACGTCTTCCCGCCCGAGCACTCCCTGCGGCTGACGAGCGACCTGATCGCCTACACAGTCAACAACATCCCGAAGTGGAACCCGATCAACATCTGCAGCGACCACCTGCAGGAGGCCGGGGCGACGCCCACGCAGGAGCTCGCCTACGCGCTCTGCACCGCGATCGCGGTCCTCGACACCGTCCGTGACTCCGGTCAGGTCGCGCCGGAGGACTTCGAGAAGGTCGTCGGCCGGATCTCGTTCTTCGTCAACGCCGGGGTCCGCTTCGTGGAGGAGACCTGCAAGATGCGGGCCTTCGTCCAGCTCTGGGACGAGATCACCCGCGAGCGCTACGGGGTCGAGGACGAGAAGATGCGCCGGTTCCGCTACGGGGTCCAGGTGAACTCGCTGGGCCTGACCGAGGCGCAACCGGAGAACAACGTGCAGCGGATCGTGCTCGAGATGCTCGGCGTCACCCTGTCCAAGGACGCCCGGGCCCGCGCGGTGCAGTTGCCCGCCTGGAACGAGGCGCTCGGCCTTCCGCGGCCGTGGGACCAGCAGTGGTCGCTGCGGCTGCAGCAGGTGCTTGCCTTCGAGTCGGACCTGCTCGAGTACGACGACATCTTCAACGGCTCGGCCGTGGTCGAGGCCAAGGTCGCCGAGCTGGTCGCGGGCGCCCGCGAGGAGATGGACCGGGTGCAGGCGATGGGCGGCGCGATCGCCGCGGTCGAGTCCGGCTACATGAAGCAGGCGCTGGTTTCCTCGCACGCGGCCCGGCGGGCCCGGATCGAGACCGGTGAGGAGAAGGTGGTCGGGGTGAACTGCTTCGAGTCCACCGAGCCCTCGCCGCTGACCGCCGACCTCGACGCCGCGATCCAGACCGCCGACCCCGAGGCCGAGCGGTCGGCCGTCGTCAACGTCCGGCAGTGGCGCGAGCAGCGCGACGACGCCGGCGTGCAGGCCGCGCTGGCCCGGCTCGCGGAGGACGCCAAGTCCGGCGCGAACCTCATGGAGGCCACCCTGGCCGCGGCCCGGGCCGGGGCGACCACAGGGGAGTGGGCCGGGACCCTGCGGGAGGTGTTCGGCGAGTTCCGTGCGCCCACCGGTGTCTCGGGTGCGGTCGGGGTCGCTGAGGCCGGGGCCGAGCTGACCGAGGTGCGTGAGGCGGTACGTCGGACGGGCGAGGAGCTCGGTGGACGGCTGCGGCTGCTCATCGGCAAGCCCGGGCTCGACGGGCACTCCAACGGGGCGGAGCAGGTCGCCGTGCGGGCCCGGGACGCCGGCTTCGAGGTGGTCTACCAGGGCATCCGGCTGACCCCGGAGCAGATCGTGGCCGCCGCCGTGGCCGAGGACGTGCACTGCGTCGGGCTGTCTATCCTCTCCGGCTCACACATGGAGCTGGTCCCGGCCGTGCTCGACGGGATGCGCGAGCACGGGATCGGCGACGTCCCGGTGATCGTGGGCGGGATCATCCCGGCCGCCGACGCGGCCCGGCTCCACGACCTGGGCGTGGCCGCGGTGTTCACGCCGAAGGACTTCGGCCTGACCGAGATCATGGCGGGGATCGTCCAGGCGATCCGGGCGGCACACGGGCTGGAGGACTAACCTCGTCGTCGTGTCCGACCTCCAGTGTCCCGCGACGGTGCTGCTCACCGTCCCGGCTGTCGCGGGCGAGCCCCTCGACACGGCGGCTGAGCGGCTCGCCCGGCAGCTCCGGTGGACGAGGGTGGCCGTGGTCTACAGCGACGGCAGTGACGCTGCGGTGCGCACCGCCGCTTCCGTGGCCGCGCTGCTGGGCGTGCCGGACCGGGTCGAGGCGCCGTTCCCCGACTGCCTGGACCAGGTCGCCGACCTGCACCGCGGTGAGACCGTGCTGGTGGTCGCGGAGGCCGGGCCCGCGGGCGAGGGCTCGGGAGCAGACCTGGGCCAGGGCCTGACGGCCGAAGGGCTCGTCGAGATCTCCGTCGACGCGGACGGCTGGACGGTACGTCGCTGGGCCGGCGGGTCCGCGAACCGGACCACCTCGGCTTAGGTTAGGCAACCCTTATCTCGTCTGCTACGTTGCTGCCGTGCCCCCGAAGCCGAAGAAGAAGTGCTGCGTCTCGAAGCCGAAGTGCAAGCGGTGCCCGCTCCGGCTGCTCGCCGCAGGTGAGCTCCCCGACGGCTACACGGTAAAGAAGCGGAAGCTGGTCAAGGTCGAGGGCGGCGCGAAGAGCGGCGGCAAGAAGGCGAAGAAGTCGGGCAAGCACAAGCAGCCGGTGGCGGCCTGAGCCTCGCCTCGGCCGGTCCCTAGGATGGGTCCGGCCCACCCGCTGATTCTCGGAGGAACGATGCCCGCCGACCGCTTCATCGACCAGCTGAACACCCAGATCGGCAACGAGTTCTCCGCGCACCACCAGTACGTCGCCTGCGCCGCCTACTACGACGCGCTCACCATGCCGCAGATGGCGGCCTTCTTCTACAAGCAGGCGATGGAGGAGCGTGAGCACGCCATGATGATGGTGCAGTACCTCCTCGACACCGACGCCCCGGTCCGCATCCCTGGCACCGACGCGCCCTCCAACGACTTCGCCGACGTCGTGGCGCCGGTGATCCTCGCCGTGGAGCAGGAGAAGCGGGTCACCGAGCAGGTCTACGAGCTCACCCGGATCGCCCGGGAGGAGCACGACTACGCCTCCGAGCAGTTCATGCAGTGGTTCATCAAGGAGCAGGTCGAGGAGGTCGCGACCATGAGCGACCTGCTGGCCGTGGTGAGCAGGTCCAAGGCCGACTTCGAGGCGATCGAGGAGTACGTCGCGCGCGAGCAGAGCGGCCCGGAGACGGACCCGACCGCGCCTCGCGTCGCCGGAGACGCCTGACCGGTCACGCTGCGCTGGGCGTCACGGCGGAGGGGCCGCTCGGACTGAGGGCTCGTACACACCGATCGCGGCGCGCGTGTCAGTGAGCCGTCGCCCGACCGGGCACGTCCGACGCGCGAAACCAACCACGCGCCTCAGGCAAGAGCAGCAGCACGACCACGGCGAGGGCTGCGACGGTCACTACCAAGGGCACGACGTAGTAGGCCCCCATGATCCCACCCAGCGCCGCAACCACGGACAGCCCCAGCAGGACCCACGATGCCCAGCGCTGCCCGCGCAGCATCAAGGCCGCGACCACGTCAGCAGCGGCCGAGAGCACGAGGACGACGCCGGCAGCGGCCACGACCAGCCACCGTGGGTCGCCAGCTCCGGAGTCGAACGCGTCGATGACCGGTGCCGCCACCCAGAGCAGGCCCACGGTGAGGAGCAGCGTCAAGGCCGCAGTTCCGGTCGCCCCGACCCAGGTCACCACGGCGGCCACATACACCACGCCGGGCGGTCGAGGCAGCCGCGGCGCCGGCGGAGGCTGGTGCCCGAACAGGGCGTCGGCAGGGGAATCGGTCACGCTGCGATTCCATCACGGCCCGACAGCAGGGCACTCGGGATCACAGGAACCCGATGGCGCGAGCCGTCCGCAGGGCGTGCGCTGCTTCTGCCCTGCGGTCAGGTCGTGGCCGGCGGGGGTGCGGCGGGACCGGCGGCGGTTTGGAACAGCTCGACCAGGTTGCCCGCAGGATCGGCGAGCAGGATCTGGCGTCCGCCGGGCCCGGTGACCACGTCGCTGCGGAAGGACAGACCGGCCTCGCGGAGCCGGGCGATCTCGGTGTCCAGGTCGTCGACCACGAGGTGGATACGGTTGCGGCCGGCGGGGGTGGCGTCGTCGGGGGTGGCGCGGGCGCCGGAGC
This sequence comes from Nocardioidaceae bacterium, assembly GCA_035457605.1. Classification (GTDB taxonomy): domain Bacteria; phylum Actinomycetota; class Actinomycetes; order Propionibacteriales; family Nocardioidaceae; genus Nocardioides_C. The sequence continues at coordinate 18,298 of DATIBI010000239.1, read as the reverse complement.
TGGCGGGCCCGGACAGCAGGAGCCGAAGTGGGCCACAAAGCACGTCGGCGAACGCGGGTGCGGCGCTCGTGTTCAGGGTGAAGCCGAGGTGGGTGGTGTAGAAGTCGATGGCCGCCTGCACATCGTCGACGATGTAGCGGACGCTGGCGTACTGGGCGGGCGCGGTCACGGTGGGACCTCCTCTAGTGGTCGGTCGAGGTGAGGACGGGCAGCAGGTGCCGGATGCGGGCGTCGATCTCTGCCGCGGTGTGGCGGAACGCGGGGTAGCTGGCCTGGTCGGTGTCGCCCGCCGTCGCCGGGTCGGGGATGCTCCAGTGGGTCCGCCGCGGGTGATGCGGGAACTCGGGGCATGTCTCGCGGGCCTTGTCGCACAGCGTGACCACGTGGTCGAACCGGCTGCCGGCGAGGGTGTCGAGGTGTCGCGGCTGCTGTCCGCTGATGTCGATGCCGAACTCCTCGCCCAGGACCCGCACAGCGTTGGGGTGCAGGTGGGCTTTGGGCCGGCTGCCGGCGCTCGTCACGGTCAGGCGGTCGGCGGTGTGGTGGCGCAGCAGTGCCTCGGCCATCGGTGAGCGGGCGCTGTTGCCGGTGCACACGAACAGCACGGCGATGCGTCGCGAGCGCCGGCGGCCGCCCGGAGCGCTCGGAGGTGCGGGGCTCTGGCGCAGAGCCGGGTGCAGCGTGGCGCCGGTCTCGGCCAGTGCATCCGCGCAGCGGTCCAGATCCAGGTGGTAGTAGCTGTCACGGCCGTCGAAGCTGCTGCGGGTTGCGGAGACCAGCCCGCCGCCACGCAACAGCCGCAGGTGGTAGGAGACCAGGTTCTGAGGCTGGCCGACGCGCGCCACCAGCTCGCGGACCCGGTAGTCGCTCTCGGCGAGGGTGGTCAGCAGCCTCCAGCGCAGGGGATGGGCGACCAACCCGACGAACGCAGGCGGAGCGGCGACCTGATCCGAGGGCACCATCACTCGACAATACATCAAACATGTTTGATGGACCATCCTGGGCGCCTCGCGAGGAGCGCCCCCATGTCAGGCGTGCCTCGTCGGGCGATCCACACGATCCCTCAGCGAAGAGCGCCGCTACTCAGAACGCCTCGACCGGCCCTCCGTTCGATCAGGAATCGAGAAGCGCCGGGGGGCCGTCGGGCCCTAGCCTTCCGTCAGGTAGCCGGCATCACGCCGAGCCAGGGAGCGTCTAGAAGGAGCCAGAGAATGCCCACGAAGAGTTCCAAGACCGAGTCCGACGGCTTCAGCGCCGAGGAGCGCGCTGCGATGAAGGAGCGCGCCGCCGAGCTGCGCGCGGAGGGCAAGAAGGGAGCGAAGAAGGCCGACGGGCTGCAGGCGGTCCTCGACAGGATCGCAGAGATGGCGCCGGAGGACCGGGTGCTCGCCGAGCGTGTGCACATGACGGTGACCGCTCACGCGCCGGAGCTGTCGCCGAAGACCTGGTACGGGATGCCCGCCTACGCGAACGCGGACGGCAAGGTCGTCGTCTTCTTCCAGGACTCGGGCAAGTTCAACTACCGGTACTCGACCCTGGGATTCCAGGACGCAGCCAACCTCGACGAGGGGGACCTGTGGCCGGTGTCGTACGCGCTCCAACGGTGGAGCCCCGCGGTGGAGACGAAGGTCGTCGAGCTGGTGAAGGCTGCGGTCTCCTGACCGAAGCCCAGGCAACGCCGCATGAACCTGGCGTGCGCCCGCAGCAGGCTCGACCGGGCCAGGTGCATGAGCAGCGGCGTCCCACGGGCGGATGACCCTGTCAGACGCCCTCGTCGGCGGTCGAGCCGGCGGCAACCAGACGGCGGGCGACACGGACGTCAGGTCCGAGCCGGGCCAGGTGGGCGACCAGCTCATCGGTGGCGACATGGAGCTGCTCGTCGGTCACCGGATCGAGGGCGTCGAGGATGAACAGCGCCGCGGTGGTGTCCTCGCTGAGCTGGGTGCGGCGTGCCTGGCGCCAGTTCCATCGCCGGCAGGTCACGCCGGCGTCGTCGCACCACACCACCTCGCCGGAGTCGGGGTGCTCGATCACTTCTGTGCCGTCGGCGACGGTGTCGAAGCGTTCGGTGCCGCTGGCGCGGAGAAGCCGGGGTGCGCCGGTGTAGCGGGTCAGGTCCTCCCCACCGAGGGGGATCTGGTGCAGCACCGAGACCGCGTTGTAGACGTCGGTGAGCCGGTTCACGCGGGGCAGTCCGGACGCCGCACGGCGCAGGAGCGCCTCCAGGCTGTTGCGGGTGCGCTGCGGCTTGGCGCCGAACGCCCGGTATGCCTCGCGCCACGCCGCCACGTGCACGAGCTCCTCCACCGGCGCTTCGCGCAGCGTCTCCCGGGCTCCGGCCTCGGCCGCCTGCAGCAGCGCGTCACTCGCCTCGTCGCTCGGGCCGGGGACGAGCCCGTCGGCGGCCAGCAGCATCGCGCGGTAGTCGGGCCGCAGCGCGAACACCGCGGCGTCGACGCGGGCGCCGGCCAGGAACTCCTGGAGCGTGCCGAGGTCAGACATCGGAGGCCTCCGCCCGGGAGGTCGGCCCCACGCCCGGCTCGAAGACAGCCAGGGAGAACCTCGCCGGCTGCGTGCCCGGATTCGCATAGGAGTGCGCCACGTCCCCGCGGAACGCGACCGCATCGCCGGTATCAAGCGTGACCGACTGGTCCGCGACGTCGAGCGTGATGGTGCCCTGCTGGACCTGCAGGAGCTCCTTGGTGCCTGGCGCGTGGGCCTCGCTGGTGTGGTGGTCCCCCGGGGCCAGGGTCCAGTCCCACAGCTCGAGCACGTCCGGTGGCTCGGTGCCGGCCACCAACACCCCGCGCCCACCGGACTCGCTGCTCCACAGGGCGGCGCCTTCACGATGGCGGGTGACCTTCACCGGCGTCCGTTGCGGGGGTTCGACCAACGTCGGAAGCCCGACACCGAGCGCGTCGCTGATGCGCAGCAGCGTCCCCACGCTGGGGTTGGCCGCCCCCTGCTCGACATTGACCACCATCCGGCGGCTCACTCCCGCGGCCTCCGCCAGGCGGTCGAGCGTCCACTGCCGCGACTGTCGCTCCTGCCTGACCCGGACGCCGATCGCCGACGCCAGCGCAGAGGTGCTCTCATCCATAAGTGCAGCATACTGCACTCATGGTGCAGTCGTGTTGGATGCGGGGCAGTGCGAGCGCTCGGGCGAGGACGCAACCGATCAGCTTGGCGGCGCGCTGCCGTGCCGATGCGCCACCTTCCACTCGCCGTCCTCGCGCCGATAGATCTGCGTAGCCCGCAGGGTGTAGGTGCTCGGCACCCCGTTGACCGTCGCCGAGGTGTGCTCGAAGCCGACGGTGTAGGCGGCATCACCGAACACCTCGGCCTCGAGCAGCTCGAACTCGTACGACGTGCAGTCCGAGAAGCTCTCCGCGAGACGTGCGAAGAGCGCATCCAGCTCCGCCTGCCCGCTGGCGTTCTTCCAGGCGCCGAGAACGGTGACCGGCTCGTTGCGTGACCAGATGGCACGCCGCCGGGATGCGTCGCCGTTGTGGACTGCCACCTCCGCGTCCCTGAGGACCGTGTGCACCCAGGTGATGAACTCCTCGCGCTGGCTCATCTCTCCATGCTCCTCCGAGTCGACGTCACTGGCACGGGAAACGAGAGTCGCGCGACGCGCGTTCTCATCCCTGCTCTCGCAGGCGGCTACATGACGCGTGCTCCGGGGTGAGCCGGTCCAGTTCCCCCTCGCCCCGCGTTGGTCACGTCGTAGGGTCGTGTACGTCGGAACCACCCAGCGACGAAGGGCGATGTGCACATGTCTCACGAGTCCACCCGTTCCCGGGCCGGCGAGCTGCTCTCGCTCCACCACGCCGAGAAGCTGCTCAAGCTCGTCAACGTCTGGGACGTGATCAGTGCCAAGGTCGTCGCGGACGTTCCGGGCACTACAGCGCTGGCGACGGCGAGCCACTCGATTGCGGCGTCCTACGGCTACGAGGACGGGGAGAACATCCCCGTCGACCTCATGCTCGAGGCGGTGGGACGGATCGTTGCGTCCACCTCCCTGCCGGTCACCGCCGACCTCGAGGGCGGCTACGGCGACGCGGCCGAGACGGTCCGCCGGGCGATCGGGGTCGGCGTCGTCGGAGCCAACATCGAGGACCAGATGAAGCCAGTGGCCGAGGCCGCCCGCCAGGTCGAGGCGATCATGAGAGTCGCGGAGGCCGAGGGGGTTCCCGACTTCGTCCTCAACGCCCGCACCGACGCCTTCCATCTCGGGCGTGACAAGGACCCGGCGGACAACCTGGCCGCCGCCGTCGAGCGGGGCAGGGCCTACCTGGACGCTGGTGCTCCGGTGGTCTTCGTGCCGGCCTTCCTCGACGAGGAGCAGGTGACGACCCTCGTGGACGCGTTCGGTCCGCAGCGGCTCACGCTCATCGCGATCCCGAGGACGCCGCCGCTGCGTCGACTCGAGGAGCTCGGCGTCGCCCGAGTCTCCTTCGGTCCGATGCCACAGAACGTGGCGCTCACCGCACTGCAAGAGCTCACCGAGGGTGTGGTCGAGCGTGGGGAGGGCGTGCCGCCCACCATGCGCCTTCTCAACTGAGTGCGCCGATCACAAGCGGCATTTCCTTCCTTGCGCCTGCTGGCTCGGAAACAACCAGGCCCTGCCGCGTCGTCGGGTCGGTAGGACTCGGCTGCTCGAGTAGGGCAGGCTGCGTTCATGCACTTCGTCGGAGTCGATCTCGCATGGGGTGACCGCCGGCCCACCGGGCTGGCTGTCCTCGACGACGAGGGAACCCTGCTGCACGTGTCGGCCACGACCAGCGACGACGCCATCGTGGCGGCCTTGGCGCCCTACGTCGAGGACGACTGCCTCGTCGCGATCGACGCGCCGCTGGTCGTCACCAACGCCAGCGGAAACCGGCCCGCCGAGGCCGCGTTGAACAAGGAGTTCGCCCGCTTCGACGCCGGCGCGCACCCGTCCAACACTGGTAAGCCGGAGTTCCAGGAGCAGCCACGCGGCGCTCGGATCGCGGCCCGGCTCGGGCTCGACATGAACCCACGGTCGGGGCGTTCCCGCCGGGCGATCGAGGTCTACCCGCATGCGGCAACGGTGGCCCTGTTCCGTCTGGGGCGGACGCTGAAGTACAAGAACAAGCCCGGACGCGACCTCGAGCAGCTCCGCTCCGAGCTGATCGTGCTGCTGGGACTACTCGAGGGCCTGGCCAGCGCTGATCCGCCGCTCCTGGTGGGCGGTCGCCCGGCAGATGCGCGCGGGATGGCGGCGTGGCAGGCGCTGCGGAGCGCGGTCGAGAAGGCGGGACGCAAGAGCGAGCTGCGAGTGGTCGAGGACCAGGTCGACGCGGTCATCTGCGCGTACGTCGCGCTGTTCGCGACCCGCCAGCAGAAGCGGACCACGACGTACGGCGACTTCGAGACCGGCTACATCGTCACCCCGACACTGCCCGACGACCTGGTGCCGACGCCTCGCGGGCCGCGGATTGCCCCGGAGATCCGTGACCCCGGTGGCTCCGCGGTCCGCGAGTACGCCGAGATGCAGCCCGACCTGCGCCGGGCGGCCGACCAGTTCGTGCAGCTGGTGACCTCGATCCTCGACGACGCCGGCATCAACTACCTGAGCGTGACCGGCCGCGCCAAGTCCGTCGCGTCGTTCGCCGCCAAGGCCGCCCGCACCGTCGATGACCGGCCCTCGTTCACGGACCCGCTGAAGGAGATCACCGACCAGATCGGGGTCCGCGTGATCACCTACGTGCACAGCGACGTCCAGGCCGTGGCCGACCTCCTCGACGACCAGGTCGTCGTCCACGACGACCGCGACATGGGCCGCGAAACCGCGAGCGAAGGCCGTTTCGGCTACGCCAGCCGGCACCTGCTCGTCGGCCTCGACGCTGCGCGCGCGAACCAACCCGCGTACGAGCTGCTGCAGGGTCGCCAGGCGCAGGTCCAGATCCGTACCGTGCTGCAGCACGCGTGGGCGGAGTTCGAGCACGACATCCGCTACAAGGGCACCATCCCCGACGAGCACGTGCCCGACTTCGACCGCCGGTTCACGCTCGCGGCCGGCCTGCTCGAGCTCGCCGACCGGGAGTTCTCCACGATCCGAGACCGGCTCCGGGCCGGGATGACCGGTCCGGGTCCCGAGCCCCAGGACGACGACCCGCGGATCAGCCCGCGTGAGCTGGCCGCGTTCCTCGCCGGGCAGTACGCCGATGCCGGGTGGTCGCGAACCGATCACTACGCGTGGATCTCCGGGCTGCTCCTCGAGCTGGGCATCACGTCCCTGGCCGAGCTCGGCGAGACGTTGCGCCCGGTGGACGCGGAGGCGCTCACGCAACGGATGGGGTACCGGTACCCACCGGGCGCGGTGCGGCGGCTCGACGACGCGTTGCTCTGGGTCTACGGCGACACGTACGTCGAGCTTCGCGGCAACGCCGACCGGGCCCCGGCCCTGCGGGCCAGACTCGGAAAGATGGGCCGCGACGGTTAGGCCGCTGGCGGAGGTGGGTGGCGGGGCGAAGCACTACGCTCACGAGGATGAGCCGAATTTTCACCACCAGTTTCGCTGCGGTGTATCCCCACTACGTGACCAAGGTGGAGAAGAAGGGGCGTACCAAGGCCGAGCTGGATCGGGTAATCGAGTGGCTGACCGGTTTCGACGAGTCAGCGTTGAGCAGTCACTTGGCCTCCGGCACGACCTTCGAGGACTTCTTCGCCGACGCACAGCTCAACCCCAATGCGTCGTCGATCACCGGCGTGGTGTGTGGGGTGCGCGTCGAGCACGTCGACGATCCGCTGATGCAGAAGATTCGCTACCTGGACAAGCTGGTCGACGAACTTGCCAAGGGCAAGTCGATGGACAAGATCCTGAGGGCGTAACGGCCAGCGGGGGTGTGGGCGGCGGACTTGGGCGACGCGCATGTTGAGGCTGTGAGTACCGCTCGTCTCAGACGTCGATGGCCCGGTTCACCCATTCGGAGGTCACCCGCATGCCCACCTTCTCGTAGAGGCTGAGTGCGCCGGTGCGGGAATCGGTGGACAGCTCGAAGCGGGCGGCGCCGTGCTGCCTGGCTTCGGCGAAAGCGTCCACGAGCAGCGCCTGTGCCAGGCCGCGGCCACGCTGGTCGGCCCGGGTAGCCAGTCGTGCGATGAAGCACTGGTCGTCGTGCAGCTGCAGCAGCGCCATCGCCACCACCGCACCAGCTGGATCGGTGACGACCCGCAGGTGCCACGGCTCGAAGCCGGGTCGCCGCACGACTTGGGACTGCCAGATCTCGAACGTGTCCCGCTCTCGCTGCGACCACTCGAGGAAGGCGTCCTCGTTGACGGTGAAGGCGGCCTCCCAGTCGGCCTCGGTGGCGGCCCGGACGGCGTATCCCGCGGGAAGCGGGCGCTCCGCTATCGCCGCTCCCTCGGGCAGCTGCAGCACCCAGCTGGTCCACCGCACGCGGTAGCCCAGCGAATCCAGCAGTCGGTCGCCCGGTGAGCCCTGGGGGACGGGCATGCCGATCACCGAGGAGCCCTTCTCCCGTGCCTTCTGCTGCATCCAGCCGGCCAGCCACGTACCGATGCCGCGGCCGCGGTAGTCGGGGTGGACGGCGGCGTCACCGCGATCGCCGTACGCCACTTCGGCGTAGGCCACCAGTCGGTCGTCGTCACACACGCCGACGGTGCCGGCCGACACGTCATATCCCGGCCGCTGCCAGTCGGCGATGATGTCCGCCTCCTCGATGGCCACCTCTCCGACGTCGGCCAGCTCCTGCGCCGCCATGAGGGCTGTGACGGCGGGGGCGTCCGCCGGGACGAGCGGGCGGGCCGTGAGGCCGGCGGGGAGATCGAGTGCGACAGTCATGCGGCTCATTGCAGCAGGAACGACGTCCACGCGCCGCTCATTTTTCTGCGGGACAGCAGGAGATCGGTGACTTGCCCGTTATGTCCGGATGTGCTTGAGATCCGTGGGCGCCAAGGGTGGGTCTGCTCGCAGAGCCGTTCTCTCTCATGGTGAGGGGCGCAGTACGCCAGGGGTTCTACGTCACCACGACCAGCACGGCCAGCCTCGAGGCGGCCGAACCGGGACAGGTGATGATCATGGAGTACGACGGCGGGTCAAGCCTCGGCAACCGGATCGACCTGCACGCCACAGGCTCGACGTTCTCCGGTGAGACGACCTTCACGGTGTCGGAGGCCGAACCGGGGCGGGGCGTCTCTTCCGCGTTCTACCCGGGCACGGTCGACACTCTCGAAGCGACGCTCCACAGCGAGAGCGGCCCGAGGTACTTCTTCGTCCACGCCGGGCCCACCGCGACCGGAACCCTGGATCTCGAGCTCACCCGGCTCGACTGGAAGGCCCATCGGCGGCGAGCTCGAGAGGGTGCTCAGCCCGGGGGCCGCGACGTCGCGGTCGCGCGGGGGCAGGACGCCTCCCGGGGGGACCCCGTGTGCACCTGCTCAGGCAGGTCGAGCGTGACCGTGCTGTCGAGGACGCCGGCTCGTGAGGTGCGCAGGCGGACCTGCGTCACGAAGCTGCCGGCCCGTGCGGACAGGGTCTCGCACGAGTGCATGAGCAGGGCGAGCCGGACTGTCACCCGTTCCCCCGCGGGGATCGTGAACCGGGAGGCACCCTCGGTGTCGGTCAGCGAGAGGTAGCGGAACAGCCGCGGCGCCGGGTGCAGCGGCGCGAGCCCCTCGACGGTCGCCGGCAGCCGTCCGTCGTTGCCGAGCACGAACTCGTAGTCGAGCCGGCCCCGGTCGTCGTACCGCACCTGGCGCACCGTGCGGCTGCCGACCCGGAAGACCGCGCTCTGCTCGGTGCCGCTCACCGCCGTCGGGCCGTGCGCGGAGAGCTCCGGGCCGGTGCGTGCGGCGGCGACCCCGGTGGCAGCGAGCAGGCCGAGCCCGAGCACGAGCCCGAGCAGGAGCCGGCGAGCCATGGTGCTCACCCGACTGTGCTGAGGGGCCGGCGCCGGAGGACCGCGAGGCCGGCCAGCATCGCGAACCCGCTCGCGACGACGGCGCCGATGGCGGCCACGCCCGCAGCCGCGCCGCCCGTGCCGCCGCCCGAGCTGTCGCCGGTGCCTCCGGTCGGGCCGGCCGCAGTCGTGAGCTCCAGCGGACCGGACGGGCCGTCCTCGGTAGGCCGCTCGGGGCTGTCGAACCAGCTGCACTCCGGCGGGTGCCGCCAGGTCGGGTCATTGCGGTCGTACTGGCTGCAGCTGAGGAAGCCGGCGTCCTTGACCGCGGACGTGCCGGGCGTGAACACCGACCCGCCGTCGGCGCACCGGCCCGGGTCGACGAGGAAGTTGTCGGTCGGTCCGCCCTCGCGCGAGGAGGTGTTGCGCTCCCAGCAGTTGCCGTTGCCCTGGTCGTCCCACCAGTGGTCCATGCCGTTGTGCGCGACCCTGCCGTCGGGCCGGATCCCGAGCACGTTGGCGAAGGTGCGGTTGCCGTTGGACGTGTCGTAGAGCTTGGTCGGGTCGTACTCGTCGCGCAACGGGGAGGGCACCCAGAACTGCATCGTCCCGTAGCGCCAGTTGTCGTAGATCCGGTTGTGGTCGGTGGAGTTGAAGTTCCCGCCGGCGATCAGCACGCCGGTGCCCACGGGCGTCGGGATCACCGGGCAGACCGTCCCGCGCAGGTAGCCGCGCTTCTCCATGGGCTTCGCGCAGACGCCGGTGTCGACGTACCGCTCGTAGTAGTTCTCGTTGTTGCTGAAGATCTGGTTCCGGCTCCACCGGGCGTGGTCCTGGGGCAGGCCGGGGTGCCCCGGGAACAGCGAGTCGGTGGCGATGCCGGTGGCGTTGCGGAAGAACTTGTTGTGGTGCGCCCACACCGAGTTCCCGGCCGTGCCGGAGTAGCCCAAGGTGTTGTCGTGGCTTCGGTTGTGCCGGATCTCGATGGAGTACCGGGTCGGCTGGAACGAGTCGTTGTCGCCGTTGACGTCGGAGGCGGAGCCGGGGTAGATGCCCGAGTCGCCGTTGTAGTAGGTGTCGGTGCGCTGGATCAGCCCGTGGTCGCTGGCGAAGGCCAAGATGCCGTACTCGTCGTTGCCTCGGGCGGTCACCCTGTCCACCACGAAGCCGTCGGTCTCGAGCACGTAGAGCGCGTTGAACTCCGCCTGCTGCACGGTGAAGTTGCGGAAGTACACCCCGCCCGCCCGGTCGGCGCGGATCGCGTTGAGCTTGGTGAACCGGTTGTCGATGAGCACCGACCTCATGCTCGCGCCGGTGCCCACGACCTGGGTGCCGCAGAACCGGCTGTCGCAGCGGATCGAGCCGTCGCGCGGGGTCTCGTCGCCGAAGATCGCGATCAGGTTCAGGTTGTGCGCGCAGCGGCGCTGGTCGGCGTAGGACAGCGCGATCGGCCCAGTGTCGTCGGCGCCAGTGTCGTCGGCGCCGGTGTCGTCGGCGCCGCTGTCCGGCGAGGACAGGCTGCCGATGTAGGAGGACACGTCGAGCGGGTCGTCGGACTCCGTGCGCAGGTTGGCGCAGTAGGAGGACTTCCGCTGGTTGGCCCAGCGGGACTCGGTGTAGCGGCCGGGCAGCACGTACACCGACGTGCGGCGCCGGGTGATGCTGTTGATCGCGGTCTGGATCGAGCGGTAGCGACACTCGGCGAGCAGCTCGCGGTTGCGGTCCTTGAGCGGTCCCGGGCGCATCGCGGCGATCCGCTCCCGGCTGTCGGGCCGGCACACCACGCGCATCCGCGGGTTGTCCAGTCCCAGGTACGTCGGACGGCTGCCGGTGCCGTCGGGGAAGGTGGCCTCACGCTCCTCGTGGGCGGCGGCAGGGGCTGCCGCACCCAGGGTGATGACGACGCCGGTGACCAAGGACAGGAGGAGCAGGGCTGCCGTGCGACGCGGGCCCGCCGGGTCTCTACGCATGACCTGGCAACGAGGCCTCGGCGTGTGAGGTTACGCACGCACGGCGGCGCTGCCCGTGCCCGGGACCGGATAGCCTCGGGTCCGATCGTTGCGTCGCGGTCCGGTCGCCCTCGCGGCCGAGCGCTCGACGCTGTTGGCCGAGTGGGGAGGAGGGCCCCATGAGCCGCCTGGTTGCCGGGGCCGCCGTGGCGGTGCTCGTGGCCGTGTCCGGCTGCACGTCGTCGGGGTCCGTCAGCGACGCCGGCGACGCCCCGTCGCAGACCCGGGTGACCCCCGAGGTCGGCGGCGACGCCGGTCCCGTGGTCGAGCCGCCTGCCGGGCGGATGGACGCCCTCGAGCGGCCGGTGGCCCAGAAGCTGTCCGCGCGGCTCGCCGCCCGGGGCCTGACCCTGGACCATCTGTCGTGTCCGCGGTGGAAGGGTCGGGCTCCCGCGGTGCTCACCTGCCGGGGGTACCTCGACGGCGTGGTCGGCGACGTCCGGGTCGAGCTGTCCGAGGGCCCGGACGGTGCGGTCGAGTTCGACGCGCGGCTCGAGGCCGGGGTGCTGGCCACCGCGAACCTGGTCGAGCGGCTCGAGGACGAGGGCTATACCGACGTCGACTGTGGGCCCCGACCCGCCTACCGGGCCGAGGTCGGTCACCGGATCACCTGCCGGGTCCGCGAGGAGGGCCGCACCACCTACGTCGTGGCGACGGTCACCGGGACGGACGGCTCGGTCGAGATAGCCGACTACTGACCTGTTGGGGGCCGCGTCGGGCAGACTCGGACCATGGCCCGGATCCTCGTCGTCGGCGCAGGTGTCGTCGGACTCACCTGTGCGGTGCGGCTCCAGGAACGCGGCCACCAGGTCGACGTGGTCGCCCGGGACCTGCCGCTGGAGACCACCTCCGCGGTGGCCGCCGCGATCTGGTACCCCTACCGCGCCTTCCCGTTCGAGCGGGTGGCCGCGTGGGCGGGCGCGACCTACAAGGAGCTGGAGAAGCTGGCCGGCGACCCCGACGCCGGGATCCGGATGGTCGAGGGCACCCAGCTGCACCGCACCCGCACCGCCGACCCCTGGTGGGCCAGCGGGGTGCCCGCCCTGACCCGGGTCACCGCGATGCCCGCGCCCTACGTGGACGGCTGGACCTTCGTCACCCCGGTCGTCGAGATGCCGGTCTACCTGCGCTGGCTGGGGCAGCGGCTCACCGAGGCCGGAGGCACGCTGACCCGGATGGCGCTGGTCGGGATGCCGGACCAGGCGCCGGTGGTGGTCAACGCGAGCGGGCTGGGCGCCCGGCTGATGGCCGAGGACCCGAGCGTGCTGCCGGTGCGCGGCCAGGTCGCCTACGTCGAGCAGGTGGGTCTGGACCGCTGGTGGCTCGACGAGGAGGGTCCGACGTACGTCGTCCCGCGTAGCCACGACATCGTCGTCGGCGGGACCGACGAGGAGGGGGAGTGGAGCCGCACCCCGGACCCGGTCGCCGCCGAGCGGATGCTGGCACGGGCCGTCGAGCTGGTGCCGGCGCTGGCCCGGGCGCGGGTGATCCGGCACAAGGTCGGCCTGCGCCCGGCCCGGCCGCAGGTGCGCCTGGAGCGTGAGCAGCGCGGGGAGACCACCGTGGTGCACTGCTACGGCCACGGCGGCGCCGGGATCACCCTGTCCTGGGGATGCGCCGACGAGGTGGCCGACCTGGTCGGACCCGCTTGAGCAGGGGCCGCGGTTCCGGCCGGACGGTCAGAACAGCCGCGCGGACGGGTCGTCCATCCCGCGCAGGGCGTCGTAGTCGACCACGGCGCAGGTGATCCCGCGGTCGGTGGCGAGCACCCGCGCCTGCGGCTTGATCTCCTGCGCGGCGAAGATCCCGCGCACCGGCCGCAGCTTCGGGTCCCGGTTGAGCAGCTCGAGGTAGCGGGTCAGCTGCTCCACCCCGTCGATCTCCCCGCGCCGCTTGATCTCCACCGCGACCGAGGCGCCCTCGGCGTCCCGGCACATCAGGTCGACCGGGCCGATCGCGGTCGGGTACTCCCGGCGGACCAGGGTGAGACCCTCGGCCAGGGTCCCGGGATGCTCGGCGAGCAGCTCCTGCAGGTGCTTCTCCACCCCGTCCTTCTGCAGGCCCGGGTCGATGCCGAGGTCGTGCGCCATCTCGTGCACGACCTCCTCCAGGAGGATCCGCAGGGTGTCCTCGTCCTTGCCGGTGACGGTCCACTCGAGCACGCCGTCGTCGTTGGTACCCTCGGTGACCTTGCACGGGGGCGACATCCAGTTCAGCGGCTTGTAGGAGCCGCCGTCGGAGTGCACCAGCACCGACCCGTCGTTCTTGACCATGATCAGCCGGGTGGCCATCGGCAGGTGGGCGGTCAGGCGGCCGGAGTAGTCGACCTGGCACTTGGCAATGACGAGACGCACGGTGAGGGACGATACCTGCGCCGGGCGGGCGTCCGTCGGACCGGGTGGACCAGGCAGGTTACCGGCGGGTGAAGTACCTCACGGCAATGGCTCACACGGCCGTGCCATGATTCGGCCCATGACAAGCACCGGACGTGAATTCCGCCGCATCGGCGTCATCGGGCTCGGCACCATGGGTGCCGGCATCGCCGAGGTCTTCGCCCGCCACGGGTACCAGGTCGTGGGCGTCGAGCTCACCGACGAGTCCCTCGAGCGCGGGCGCCAGCATGTCCAGCACTCGACCGACCGCGCGGTCAAGCGCGGCAAGCTCAGCCCCGAGGAGCAGGCCGAGCTGGTCGGGCGGATCACGTTCACCACCACGATGGCCGACGTCAAGGACTGCGACGCCGTGGTGGAGGCCGTCATCGAGCACCTGGACGTCAAGCAGGACATCTTCCGGCAGCTCGACACCATCGTCGCGCCGGAGACCATCCTCGCCACCAACACCTCCTCGCTGTCGGTCACCGAGATCTCCACCGCCACCTCCCACCCCGGCCGGGTCGTCGGCGTGCACTTCTTCAACCCGGCGCCGGTGCAGAAGCTCGTCGAGGTGATCAAGACCGTGGTCACCGAGCCGGACGTGCTCGAGGCCGTGGCCGGGCTGGTCCGCTCGCTGGACAAGATGCCGGTGGTCTGCGGCGACAAGGCCGGCTTCATCGCCAACACGCTGCTGTTCGGCTACCTCAACCACGCCGTGTCGATGTACGAGGCGCGCTACGCCAGCCGCGAGGACATCGACGCCGCGATGCGGTTCGGCTGCGGCTACCCGATGGGCCCGCTCGCCCTGCTCGACCTGATCGGCCTCGACACCGCCTACGAGATCCTCGACACGATGTACAAGCAGGGGCGGGACCGACTGCACGCGCCCGCCCCGATCCTCAAGCAGATGGTCACCGCGGGCATGCTCGGCCGCAAGACCGGCCGCGGCTTCTACACCTACGAGGCGCCGGACAGCCCGATCGTGGTCGACGACGCGCTCACCCCGTCCGCCGACGAGGCTCCGCAGCTGCGCCGGCCGATCAGCACCGTCGGTGTGGTGGGCACCGGGACGATGGCCACCGGCATCGTCGAGGTCTTCGCCAAGGCCGGCCTCGACGTGGTCTACGTCGGACGCAGCCAGGACAAGGTCGACGGGGTCCGGGCCAGCATCGAGCGGTCCCTGGAGAAGGCGATCCAGCGCGGCAAGCTCGAGGAGTCCGCTCGCGAGGCCACCCTGGCCCGGCTCACCGGGAGCACCCGCCTCGACGACCTCGCACAGGTCGACCTCGTGGTCGAGGCGATCGCCGAGGACCTGACCGTGAAGACCGCGCTGTTCGAGAACCTCGACGAGATCTGCAAGCCGGGCGCGATCCTGGCCACCACCACCTCGTCGCTGCCGGTGATCTCCTGCGCCCGGGCCACCAAGCGTCCCCAGGACGTGATCGGCATGCACTTCTTCAACCCCGCGCCGATCATGAAGCTGGTCGAGGTCGTCAGCACGGTCTCCACCTCCGACGAGGTCGCCGAGACCGTCCGCGCGCTGTGCGGCGAGGTCGGCAAGGTCGCGGTCTCGTGCGGCGACCGGGCCGGGTTCATCGTGAACGCGCTGCTGTTCCCCTACCTCAACGACGCGGTGAAGATGCTGCAGGCGCACTACGCCACCGCCGACGACATCGACACCGCGATGAAGTTCGGCTGTGCGCTGCCGATGGGGCCGTTCGAGCTGCTCGACGTGGTCGGCAACGACGTCTCGCTGGCGATCCAGCGCGAGCTCTACCTGGAGTTCCGGGAGCCCGGGTTCGCCCCGGCGCCGCTGCTCGAGCACCTGGTCACCGCCGGGTACCTCGGCCGGAAGACCCAGCGCGGCTTCCGGGACTACACCCTCCGGTGAGCACGAGGATCGAGAGCTGGCGCGGGGAGGACTTCGAGGTCCGCCCCGTGACCGGCTCCGCCGCGACCAAGCCCTACCGCTGTCCGGGGTGTGACCAGACGATCCGTCCGGCCACCCCGCACACGGTCGCCTGGCCCGTCGTACCGTCGATGTTCTCCGAGTCCGGCCTCGACGAGCGCCGGCACTGGCACAACGCGTGCTGGAGGGCCCGCGACCGCCGCCGCTGACCCGGCTCAGTGCACGTCGCCGAAGCGTTCCCGGCTGTGGTGCTCCTCGGCGAGCCGGCGCAGGATCGTCAGCACCTCGCCGAACACCACCGTCCCGACGACCATCTGCTCGAGCAGGCCGGCGCGGCCGGCGTTCTCGTCGAGGCCGGCGATCTCGGCGCGCGCGATCGCGTCGGCGTGGTCGGCGTAGAACCGCAGCACCCGGGCGTCGACGTGGAACAGGTCGGTCGAGAGCAGCTTCTCGAGCACGGCGGTCAGGTTCGCGCGGTCCACCGCCTCCGGGCGGACGTCGCTCCATCCCATGCCGGCGAGCAGGTCGGCCACGAGCGTCTGCGCCTCGTCCTGGCGCGGCCCGGCCGGGGGAGTGGGTGGGGCGAGCGCGTCGGTGGCGCGCGCGAACATGCCGTGGACGCTCAGCGTCTCGTCCTCGACCGCCTCGACCAGGTCACGCAGTCGCGCCACCGGGATCGCGCCGACGTCGCGCAGGATCCGCAGCAGGGTCAGCCGCCGGACGTGCCGGTCGTCGTAGTCGGCCGTGCGGGCGCTGCTCTTGCGCCCCGCGGGCAGCAGCCCCTCGCGCAGGTAGTACTTCACCGTGGCGAGCGGGACCGAGGTCGCCCGCACCAGCTCCGAGACCAGCAACGGACCACTCCTGTACCACCTTGACCGGACACCTGGATAGTGTCACTCTCCATCTGGAGAGTAGCACTATCCAAGGGTGGTGGAGCGATGTCGCAGTCCAGGGTCCCGGCGGCGTACCGGGGAGCAGCGGAGCGGTCGCCCGCGGGCGTGCAGGGTGGGTCCTACGTCGCCGAGGTGGACGCCGACAACGCCGTGGTGTTCGTGATCGGCATGCGGGTCAACCGGCTGCGCAAGGTCCGGACCTGGTGGCCGGTCTTCGCGGGCATGCCGCGGATGCTGCGCGAGCTCGAGGGCCGCCCCGACTCGGGGCTGCTCTGGCACCGCACGTACTGGTCCGGGCGGGTGTTCCTCGTGGTGCAGTACTGGCGCTCGGCGGAGCAGCTCGGCGCCTACGCCCGCGACCCGCAGCTGGCGCACCAGCCGGCCTGGGCGGCGTTCAACCGGGCGGCCGCCGGCGGTGGAGACGTCGGCATCTTCCACGAGACCTACGTGGTCCCCGCCGCCGGCATCGAGTCCCTCTACGGGAACATGCCGGAGTTCGGGCTGGGCGCGGCCTACTCCTCGGTGCCCCGCTCGCAGGGCCGGCGCACGCGCGCTCAGGACAGGATGGGGCAGCAGGACCCGGGCTACGTCGAGGCGTCCTGACCCGGGTCGGTCGTCGTGGCCGGCTGGGGGAGAATGGCCGCTATGGCTGCCATCCGTGCGAACTCCGTCCTGCCCGCCCGGCGCGAGCCGATCACACTGCACACCGCGGACGGCCTGGAGCTCGTCGGTGAGCTCGCCCTCCCGCTCGAGGCGGACCCGGTCGCGACGATCGTCTGCCTGCACCCGCTGCCCACGCACGGCGGGATGATGGACAGCCACGTGTACCGCAAGGCCGCGTTCCGGCTGCCGGCCCTGGCGGACGTCGCGGTGCTCCGGTTCAACACCCGCGGCACCGCCAGCGTCCAGGGCCGCAGCCAGGGAGAGTTCGACCACGCGCGAGGGGAGGCGTACGACGTCGCCGCCGCGATCGAGTACGCCGAGTTCCACGACCTGCCCGACATCTGGGTGGTCGGCTGGTCCTTCGGCACCGACCTGACCCTGATGCACGGCAACGACCCGGCCGTGAAGGGCGCCATCCTGCTCTCCCCGCCGCTGCGGTTCTCCGACGTCGAGCACCTCGAGGCCTGGGCGGAGTCCGGCAAGCCGCTGACCGCACTGGTCCCCGAGCACGACGACTACCTGCAGCCGCCCGAGGCCGAGGAGCGCTTCGCGATCGTGCCGCAGGCCGAGGTGGTCGGCGTCGAGGGCGCCAAGCACCTGTGGGTGGGGGACGCCGAGACGGTGCTCGACGAGATCGTCAAGCGGGTCGCCCCGGGGGTCGACGTACCGCTGCCGCGGGAGTGGGACGGTGAGATGGAGACCGCCGACACCAGCGCCTACAACGCCCAGAACCTGGCGGCGTTCCAGGACGTGCCGGTGCCCCAGCCGCTGCGCGACGAGCAGGGCTGAGGCGCGCTCTTGCCGGATCGCACAGTTCCGGCAACAGCCGCGTTCTCGGCCGTTCACCCCGTTAGCGTCGAAAGGGCGGTCCGACCCACGGGCCGGTCATTCACGCGGGGAGGCCGCCCATGCCCAGCATCCACAACCTGACCCTGACCGTCACAGGGGGCTCCTGGTCCGACGTCACCCTGGAGGTCACCTACACGGCGTTCTTCAGCCAGCTGGAGCTGTTCTTGGCCTCCAACGGGCTGCGCTTCTCCGAGCGGGTCCAGATCATCGGGGACGACCCCGGCGACGCCGGTGACAAGGTGCTGCACACGCTGCAGAGCCAGACCATCGAGGCCAAGGCCTGGGGAGTGCCCCGGACCCGGACGCTCACGGTCAACGGCCGCACGCTCGACGAGGACCCCGCCACCACCTCCTACACCGGCAGCTGGGGGAGCACTTGGCCGACGTACCGTCCCGACCCCGACGAGCTCTTCGCCAGGGTCGAGCTCACCTATGCGGGGCTCGGGCCCGAGCTGCTCCGCTCGGACTCCGCCGTGGTGACCCTGGGCTGAGTCGCCCGCGGGTACGACGCGTCAGCGGGCGTCCTGCCGGCGGAGGAAGACCTCCTTGGTGATCAGCTGGATCGCCGCGGCGGTCGGGATCGCCAGCAGGGCGCCGATCACGCCGAGCAGGGCCGCGCCGACGAGGGCGGCGATCACGATCAGCGAGCCCGGGATGTCGACCGAGCGGGCCATCACCCGCGGGTAGATCACGTAGTTCTCGAACTGCTGGTAGA
>DATIBI010000238.1:0-13609 GCA_035457605.1 Nocardioidaceae bacterium | reverse complement strand
CGTGGGGCACACCGGCCGTCGACGTGGGCGCCGGCGTCGCCGCCCAGCTCGAGGCCGCCGGCGTCGCGGTCACCTCCGCGGCCCGGTGCACGATCGAGGACGACGACCTCTACTCCTACCGGCGGCAGGGGCGGCACTCGGGCCGGCTGGCCGGGATCGTGTGGGTGCGCCCGTGAGCGGCGCCGTCGCTCCGGCCGACCGGCGGGCCGAGGTCACGCACAACCTGGCCGGGGTCCGTGAGCGGATCGCCAAGGCGTGCGGCGAGGCAGGTCGCGACCCGGCCGAGGTCACGCTGACGGTGGTCACCAAGTTCTTCCCGCCGTCCGACGTGCGCCTGCTCGCGGAGCTCGGGGTGCGCGACGTGGGCGAGAACCGGCACCAGGAGGCGGAGGCGAAGTTCGAGCAGCTGTGCGACCTCGACCTTCGGTGGCACTTCATCGGCGGGCTGCAGAGCAACAAGGCCGCCGCGGTCGCCGCCTACGCCGACGTCGTGGAGTCGGTCGACCGTGCCAAGCTGCTCCGCGGCCTCTCCCGCGGCGCGACGGAGCGGGGCACGGTCATCGACTGCCTGGTCCAGGTCAGCCTGGACCCGCCCGAGGCGACGGGGCGCAGCGGTGCGGACCCGGCCGAGGTGCCCGCCCTCGCCGAGAAGCTGGCCGGCACCGAGGGGCTGCGGCTGCGCGGGGTGATGGCGGTGGCTCCGCTCGGCGCCGACCCGGCCGCGGCGTTCGGCCGGTTGATGGAGGTGGCCGCGCAGGTGCGCGCCGTGGACCCGGCTGCGACGTGGGTCTCGGCGGGCATGAGCGGCGACCTGGAGGAGGCGATCGCGGCCGGCGCGACACACGTGCGCGTTGGCAGCGCGGTGCTCGGTCGGCGGCCGGCGATCAAGTAGTGTCAGGAACCAAGCAAGCAGCGTCTCCCGAGGACGCGAAACCGGAAGGCATGAGGTCATGAGCGGCGCAATGCGCAAAATGGGTGTTTACCTGGGCCTGCTCGAGGACACCGAACGCTTCGACGACGAGTACGCCTCCTACGACGAGCCCGACGAGCGCGCGCCCCGCCGCGACGTCGAGCCGGAGCGGGTCGAGACGGCACGTCCGACGCCGGTCGCGAACCTCGCCGAGCGACGCCGTCCCGCAGCAGGGCCGACCGGTGTGGTCGCCGAGCTGTCCCGGATCACGACGCTGCACCCGCGCACCTACAACGAGGCGCGCTCGATCGGTGAGAACTTCCGTGAGGGCGTCCCGGTGATCATGAACCTGTCGGAGATGGACGACGCGGACGCCAAGCGGCTCGTCGACTTCGCCGCCGGGCTCGTGTTCGCGGTCCGCGGCACCATCGAGCGGGTCACGAACAAGGTCTTCCTGCTGTCTCCCCCCAACGTGTCTGTGGCTGCTGAGGACAAGCAGCGCATCGCCGAGGGCGGGTTCTTCAATCAGAGCTAGACTCCGGCCTCGTGGTTAGTGCCGTCGCCCAAATCCTCTACCTGGTCCTGTGGCTGTTCCTCGCGCTGCTGTTCGTGCGGTTCATCGTCGACTGGGTCCAGGTCTTCGCCCGCAGCTGGACGCCCACAGGGCCGGTCCTCGTGATCCTGGAGATCGTGTACTCCATCACGGACCCGCCCATCATGTTCTTCCGGCGGTTCATCCCGCCGCTGCGCCTGGGCAGCGTGGCGCTCGACCTGAGCTTCATGATCGTGCTCATCATCTGCTACCTGCTGCTCAACGTGGTCAGAGGTTTCATTTGAGGCACACGACGAGGCCAGACAGATATTCTTGGGGGCTGTCCGCGATTCGACAGCCCCGTTACGTCCCGGCAACTCCTTCGGAGTACCGTGGGCGTGACAGCGGTACCGATGCCGCAGTACCACCGACGACTACGACACAAAGGGTGAGGTCATGCCGCTGACGCCTGAGGACGTGAGCAACAAGCGCTTTACTCCCGTCCGGCTCCGCGAGGGCTACGACATGGGAGAGGTGGACCAGTTCCTCGACGAGGTCGAGGCAGAGCTTGCTCGACTCACGCGTGAGAACGACGACCTGCGTGCCAAGCTCGCCGCCGCCCAGCAGGGTGGCTCCGCTCCGACTCCGGCGCCGGCGCCGGTGCAGAAGGCCCCCGAGCCGGTGAAGGCGCCCGAGCCCACCCCGGCCCCGGCCGCACCCGCCGCCAGCGCCTCGAGCTCGGTGGAGACGATCAAGGTCGCCACCGTGGCCGACGCCTCCAGCGCCGCCGCCCGGCTGCTCGAGATCGCGACCCGCAACGCCGACGAGCTGGTTGCGGACGCCAAGAACCAGGCCGACAAGATCGTGGGCGAGGCACGCACCAAGGCCGAGCGTCTGGAGTCCGAGGCCAAGGGCAAGGCCGACCGGCTCGAGTCCGACGCCCGGACCCGTTCGCAGATGCTCGACGCCGAGACCGCCGAGCGTCGCCAGCAGCTCTTCGGCGACCTGGAGAAGGAGAAGGACAAGCTCAGCGCCGAGGTGGAGAACCTCCGCTCGTTCGAGCGGGAGTACCGCAGCCGCCTCAAGAGCTACTTCCAGCAGCAGCTCGCTGCGCTGGACGGCGCCGGCGAGGGCGGCACGCTGAGCTCCAGCGACCACGCGCCGAAGCGGCTGAAGTCCCTCCTCGGTGACGAGGCGGAGTCGCAGAGCCACCGCTGACGGGGGGCGTCCACCCACCACCGGACAGATGACGAGGCCGGTCCCCCGCGGGGGACCGGCCTCATCGTCTGTGCCGGGGCTCCGGTCAGGCCTTGCTGACCGAGAACCGGAGGCCGAGGTCCTCGTCGGGTACGACGGTCCCGGTCGGCGCGCCCTCGCTCATCTCCACCGCGAGCACCTCACGGGCGACAAGCTCGGCGTGCTCGCGCAGCGCCTCCGCGGTCTCGCCGTCGGCGGCCCAGGTGAGCGTGATCCGGTCCGAGACCTCGAACCCGCTGTTCTTGCGGGCCTCCTGGACGAGCCGCACCACCTCGCGGGCGAGGCCGGCGCGGACCAGCTCGGGGGTGAGCTCGAGGTCCAGCGCGACCGTCTCGCCCTGCTCGTTGACCACCGACCAGCCCTCGCGGGGACGCTCGGAGACGATCACCTCGTCCGGGAGCACCTCCACCTCGGCTCCGTCGACGACGACCGTGGCCCGGCCGTTCGCGTGCAGGTCACGGGCGAGGACCTCCGCGTCGGCGGCAGCGATGGCGGCGGCCACCTGCGGCGTCTGCTTGGCGAACCGCTTCCCGAGAGCGCGGAAGTTGCCCTTCGCGGAGTGGTCGACCAGGTCCGCCCCGGCCGAGGAGAGCGGCTCGAGCGCGCCGATGTTCAGCTCGTCGGCGACCTCGGCCCGCAGCTCCTCGCTGAGCCGGCTCCAGGCGCCGGACCCGACCAGCGCGCGACGCAGCGGCTGGCGGGTGCGCACCTTCGCGTCCGCCCGGGCGGCCCGGCCCAGCTCGACCAGCCGCCGGGCCACCGCCACCGAGGCCGACAGCTCCTCGTCGATGTCGGCCTCGGCGTAGGTAGGCCAGTCGGCCAGGTGCACCGAGTCGGCCGCCTGCTCGTCGACCGGACGCACCATGTCCTGCCACACCCGCTCGGTGATGAACGGGGTGAGCGGGGCGAGCAGCCGGGTCACGGTCTCCAGCGTGTCGTGCAGGGTCGCCAGCGCCGCCGGGTCGCCGTCCCAGAACCGGCGACGGGAACGCCGGACGTACCAGTTGGACAGGTCGTCGACGAACTGCGCGAGGAGGCCGCCCGCGCGCTGGGTGTCGAAACCCTCCAGCGCCTCGGTGACGCCGCGGACCAGGCGGGAGGTCTCCGCGTGCAGCCAGCGGTCCAGCACCGGCCGGTCCGCCACTGCGGGCACGTCGCCGCCGGGGGTCCACCCCGCGGTGCGCGCGTAGAGCACGTGGAAGGCGACCGTGTTCCAGTAGGTGAGGAGCACCTTGCGCACGGTCTCCTGGATCGAGGCGTGCCCGACCCGCCGCGCGGCCCAGGGCGAGCCGCCCGCGACCATGAACCAGCGGACCGCGTCGGCGCCGTGCTCCTCCATCAGCGGCAGTGGCTCGAGGATGTTGCCGAGGTGCTTGGACATCTTGCGGCCGTCCTCGGCCAGGATGTGGCCCAGGCAGAGCACGTTCCGGTAGGAGGACTCGTCGAACACGAGCGTGCCGATCGCCATCAGCGTGTAGAACCAGCCGCGGGTCTGGTCGATCGCCTCGCAGATGAAGTCCGCCGGGTAGGCGTTCTCGAGCCGGGCGGGGGAGCCCTCGACGTGCGGGTAGCCCCACTGCGCGAACGGCATCGAGCCACTGTCGAACCAGGCGTCGATCACCTCCGGGACGCGGCGTGCCTCCTGCTGACACTCGGGACAGGGGAAGGTGACCTCGTCGACGAACGGCCGGTGCGGGTCCAGCGAGGACTGGTCCTCCCCGGTGAGCGCGGACAGCTCGGTCAGCGACCCGACGCAGGTCTGGTGCCCGTCCGCGCACCGCCAGATCGGCAGCGGGGTGCCCCAGTAGCGGCTGCGGGACAGCGCCCAGTCGATGTTGTTGTTGAGCCAGTCCCCGTAGCGACCCCACTTGATGGTCTCCGGGTGCCAGTTGGTCTTCTCGTTCTCGCGCAACAGGGCGTCCTTGACCGCGGTGGTGCGGACGTACCACGACGGCTGGGCGTAGTAGAGCAGCGCGGTGTGGCAGCGCCAGCAGTGCGGGTAGGAGTGCTCGTAGGCCACGTGCCGGAACAGCAGGCCGCGCCCCTCGAGGTCCTTGACCAGGTCGGCGTCGGCGTGCTTGAAGAACTGACCGCCGACCAGGGCCACGTCTTCGGCGAAGTGCCCGTCCGGCCGCACCGGGTTGACCACCGGCAGGCCGTAGGCCTTGCACACGAGCATGTCGTCCTCGCCGAACGCGGGGGACTGGTGCACCAGCCCGGTGCCGTCCTCGGTGGTGACGTACTCGCCGAGCACCACGAAGTGCGCCGGCTCGGGGAACGGCACGAGCTCGAACGGCCGCTGGTAGGACCACCGCTCCATGTCGGAGCCACGGACGACGGCCTCGACGGTCCACTCCTCGCCGAGCGCCTGCTCGAGCAGCGGCTGCGCGACGACCAGCGTCTCGGCGCCGTCGGTGGCGACCACGTAGTCCACCTCGGGGTGCACGGCCACGGCGGTGTTCGACACCAGGGTCCACGGCGTGGTGGTCCACACGAGCAGGGCCGCCGTACCGGCGTAGGGACCCGACGTCAGCGGGAACCGCACGTAGACCGAGGGGTCGGTGACGGTCTCGTAGCCCTGCGCGAGCTCGTGGTCGGAGAGACCGGTGCCGCAGCGAGGGCAGTACGGCGCGACCCGGTAGTCCTCCACGAGCAGCCCCTTGCCGTGGATCTGCTTGAGCGCCCACCACACCGACTCGATGTAGGAGGGCTCCATGGTCCGGTAGGGCTCGGACATGTCGACCCAGAAGCCCATCCGGTCGGTGAGCTGCTCCCAGAGGTCGACGTACCGCTGCACCGACTCGCGGCACTTGGCGTTGAACTCGGCCACTCCGTAGGCCTCGATGTCGCCCTTGCCGGAGAAGCCGAGCTCCTTCTCCACGGCGAGCTCGACCGGCAGGCCGTGGCAGTCCCAGCCACCCTTGCGGTGCACGTGGTAGCCCTGCATGGTCTTGAACCGCGGGAAGACGTCCTTGAACGCGCGGGCCTCGACGTGGTGGGTGCCGGGGCGGCCGTTGGCGGTCGGCGGGCCCTCGTAGAAGGTCCACGCCTCGGCGCCCCGGTTGCGCTCGAGGGAGCGCTCGAAGGTCTTGTCGGCGTGCCACAGGTCGAGCACCTCGTGCTCGAGGGCGGGCAGGTCCACCTGGGGCGGGACGGGGCGGTACTCACTCACGGTCTTGTCCTTCGTGCCGGGGCTGGCCGGTTGCTGGCTCTCGGGCTGAAGGGACGAGACCGGGCCGACGTCGCCGGCCGCTCCCGCGGTACCACCCTCCTTGACCGCCGGTGCTGCTGACGGTCCACTCGTGAGGTCGCCGCTGCCGGTTCTACTCGCCCGAGGGCTTTCTTCCGGCGGCTCCGGGGTGATCTTCGAGTCCAGCCGTCACCCCCGGGCTCGCACCGTCCCCGGGTCGCTCCTGGCCGTCCTGGACCTACTCGTCCCATCCACGCCTTGCGGACGCACCAAGTCTGCCAGACCCGTGGCGCCCTTTACACATCGGTTTTCGCACCACCCATATGGCCCGGTTGTGCACCGTCTGCGCATTGTGGCTGATCAGACGGGGTGGACTACCGCGAGTTTTGTTGAAGCGGGCTGTGTCAAGGCATATCCTCGCGGCACGCGTGTGGCGGCTGCCACACATTTCGTTTTAGGGGGCCTTGCGTCATGGCACGCTCGACCGCGAAGAAGATCGCCGGGAGGACCGCTGCCGCGGCCCGGAAGGTCACCGCTTCGGTGACCCGGAAGACGTCTGCCGCCACGGCCACGACCAAGCGTGCGTCCGCGACCAAGGCAACGACCAAGAAGACGACCTCGACGAAGCCCGCCGCCAAGCCGGCCGCGAAGAAGGCGCCGACCAAGAAGGCGCCGGCGAAGAAGGCACCGGCCAAGAAGGCGCCTGCGACCAAGGCGTCGGCCGGGAAGGCCCCCGCCTCGCGAGCAACGGCGAAGAAGGCCCCGGCGACCAAGGCGCCCGCCAAGAAGGCTGCGACCAAGCAGACGGCGACCAAGGCGCCCGCCAAAAAGGCCGCGGCCAAGCAGACGGCGGCCAAGCAGACGACAGCCAAGAAGACCGCGGCGAAGACGACCCCGACGAAGACCCCGACGAAGACCCCGGCGAGGACCCCCGCGAAGGCGGCCCGCAAGGAGCCGGCCAAGAAGACGGCCGCGAAGACGACTCCCGGCAAGCCGGTCGCGTCCGAGCAGGTCAGCAAGAAGACCGCTTCAACGAAGAAGGCGGCCGCCCCTACGGCACAGAAGAAGGCACCCGTGAAGGAAGCAGCTCCCACCAAGAAGGCGGCCGTGAAGGCCCCCTCGAAGGCGCCGGCGAAGAGGGCCGCCGCCAAGAAGGCTCCCGCGGACACCCTGGTCGTCAAGGCCGGCGAGGACCCGTGGACCCCCGACGAGCTGTCCGAGGTCCGCGGCGAGCTCACCACCTACGCGGACCGACTCCGGCACGAGCTGCACGACGCCGAGGAGGAGCTGGCCGGGCTGATGCGCGACGCCGGCGACGGCGCGGGCAACGACCAGGCCGACGTCGGGTCCACCACGTTCGAGCGCGACCACGAGATGAGCCTGGCCAACAACGCCCGCGAGATGCTCATGCAGACCGAGCGCGCGCTCGCTCGCATCGACGACGGCACCTACGGCATCTGCGAGAGCTGCGGCCAGCCGATCGGCAAGATGCGGTTGATGGCGTTCCCGCGTGCGACACTGTGCCTGTCATGCAAGCAGCGCGAGGAGCGTCGCTGAGCCCCAGCGACCAGTCGAGTCCCCCGTCCGCCAGCCGACCCTCGCGTCGGCAGCTGGTCCTGTTCGGCAGCATCGCCGCGCTCGCCTACGTCGTCGACCAGGCGAGCAAGATGGTCGCCGTGGACCGGCTCGCCGACGGCCGGACCGTTGAGGTCGTGGGGGAGTACCTCCAGCTCCACCTGACGTTCAACCCCGGTGCGGCGTTCAGCCTGGGCACGTCGTACACCGTCGTGCTCTCCTTCGTGGCGATCGCCGCCACGGTCGCGGTGCTGTGGACCGCGCGCAGGCTGGGCAGCACGCTGTGGGCGGTCGGGCTCGGGTTCCTGCTGGCCGGAGTCACCGGCAACCTGACCGACCGGCTGTTCCGCGAACCCGGGCCGCTCCGGGGCCACGTGGTCGACTTCTTCATGTTCCCGAACTTCCCGGTCTTCAACGTCGCGGACATCTGCATCAACATCGCGGCGGGCATCGTCATCCTCCAGGCGGTCCGCGGCATCCGTGTCGACGGGCTGCGCCACGACGAGGCTGACCGCGCAGACCGGACCGAGGCGCCGTGAGCGCTGCCGAGCAGGGGATGGAACGGCGTACCGTCGTGGTGCCCGACGGGCTCGCGGGGGAGCGCCTCGACGCGGCACTGGCGCGGATGTTCGGCCTCTCCCGGACCCGCGCCGCCGAGCTCGTCAGCGCGGGGCACGTGCTCCTCGACGGCACCCCCGGTGCGAAGTCGGACCGGGTGGACGCGGGAGTCCTGCTCGACGTGGAGATCCCGGTCGCCGTCGACCCCGTCGCGGTCGTGCCCGAGGTGGTCGAGGGGATCAAGATCATCCACGACGACGACGCCATCGTCGTGATCGACAAGCCGGTCGGGGTCGCTGTCCACCCGAGTCCCGGCTGGAGCGGGCCGACCGTCGTCGGTCACCTCCGGGCGGCCGGCTTCCGCGTGGCCACCAGCGGCGCCTCCGAACGGCAGGGCGTGGTGCACCGGCTGGACGTGGGCACCTCCGGGGTCATGGTCGTGACCAAGTCGGAGTACGCCTACTCGGTGCTGAAGAACGCCTTCCGCAACCGCACCGTGGACAAGACCTACCACGCGCTGGTGCAGGGGCACCCCGACCCGCTGCGCGGCACGATCGACGCGCCGATCGGCCGGCATCCCAAGTACGACTACAAGTTCGCGGTGATGTCCGGCGGCCGGGACAGCATCACCCACTACGAGACTCTCGAGGCACACCGGTTCGCGAGCCTGCTCGAGATCCACCTCGAGACCGGGCGCACCCACCAGATCCGCGTGCACATGTCCGCGCTGAAGCACCCCTGCGTCGGCGACCTCACCTACGGCGCGGACCCGGTCCTGGCGCGGCGGGTTGGGCTCGAGCGGCAGTGGCTGCACGCGGTCCGGCTCGGCTTCGAGCACCCCGACACCGGGGAGTACGTCGAGTACGAGTCGCCCTACCCCGCGGACCTCCAGCACGCCCTGGACGTCATCCGTGACGAGGTCTGAGCGGACCGACCTGGTCCTGCGACCGGGGGAGCCCGGCGATGCCCGTGCGGTGGCGGACCTGTTCATCGCCGCACGCCGGGCCGCCGTCCCCGCGATGCCGCCGCCGGTGCACCCGCCGGAGGAGATCCGGGCCTGGTTCGTCGGCCTGCTCGCCGGTGACCGGGAGGTGTGGGTGGCCGAGCGGGACGGCTCCCTGGCCGGCTACACGATCGTCGACCCCGAGTGGCTCGACTCCCTCTACGTCCGCCCCGACCTGACCGGGCAGGGGATCGGCTCGGTGCTGATGGACCTCGTCAAAGGGCTGCGTCCCGGCGGCTTCGGGCTGTGGGTGTTCGAGACCAACACCGCGGCCCAGCGGTTCTACGTCCGGCACGGGCTCCGGGCGGTCGAGCGCACCGACGGGGCGGGGAACGAGGAGCGGTCGCCGGACATCCGGATGGTCTGGCCGGGTCTGTCGGTGGGTCCTGCCACGATGGGGCGGTCGGGTCACGTAGGCTGACGGTCTTCCCCATGAGGTCTGCCGTGTTCCCGGCAGGCTGAGTCGTGTCTTGAGTTCGGGTTGGAAGGGGCGAAGAGCCGCCAATGTCAGTCGGGTCGACCAACGGTTCGGGGGCCAAAGACTCCTTCGTGCACCTGCACGTGCACACCGAGTACTCCATGCTCGACGGGGCGGCACGGCTCGGGGCGCTCACCGAGCGGGCCGCGGAGCTGGGCATGCCCGCCATCGCGATGACCGACCACGGCAACGTCTTCGGTGCCTACGAGTTCTACAAGAAGGCCAAGGGCGCCGGGGTCAAGCCGATCATCGGCATCGAGGCCTACTTCACGCCGAACATCTCCCGGTTCGACAAGCGCGGGGTGAACTTCTACGACGGTGGTCCCGACGACGTCTCCGCCCGCGGTGCCTACACGCACATGACGCTGCTCTCGGAGAGCACCGAGGGCATGCACAACCTGTTCCGCCTCTCCACCGGCGCCTGGCGGGACGGGTTCTTCAAGCACCCCCGCATGGACCGCGAGCTCCTCGCGCAATACAGCAAGGGGATCATCGGCACCACCGGCTGCCCGTCCGGCGAGGTGCAGGTCCACCTGCGCTACGGCAACTACGAGGCCGCCCGCAAGGCGGCCGGTGACTTCCAGGACATCCTCGGCCGGGAGAACTACTTCCTCGAGCTGATGGACCACGGCCTCGACATCGAGAACCGGGTCCGCGACGGCCTGCTCCGGCTGGCCAAGGACCTGCAGATCCCGCTGCTGGCGACCAACGACTCGCACTACGTCAACCGCGAGGACGCCCCGTCCCAGGAGCACCTGCTGTGCATCAACTCGGGCAGCACGATGGACGTGCCCGCGGGAGACGGCCCCGGTCAGCGCTTCGCCTTCAGCGGCGACGGCTACTACATCAAGTCCGCCCAGGAGATGCGGGCGCTGTGGGCGGACAAGTACGGCCTCCGCGAGGCGTGTGACAACACGCTGCTCATCGCCGAGCGGTGCGACGTGTCGTTCACCGAGGGCACCGGCACCTACATGCCGCGCTTCCCGTGCCCGCCGGGGGAGAACGAGGACAGCTGGCTGGTCAAGGAGGTCGAGAAGGGCCTCCACTACCGCTACCCGGGCGGCATCCCCGACGAGGTCCGCAAGCAGGCCGACTTCGAGCTCGGCGTGATCACCCAGATGGGCTTCCCCGGCTACTTCCTCGTCGTCGCCGACTTCATCAACTGGGCCAAGGACAACGGCATCCGGGTCGGCCCCGGCCGTGGTTCCGGCGCCGGCTCGATGGTCGCCTACGCCATGCGGATCACCGATCTCGACCCGCTCAAGCACGGCCTGATCTTCGAGCGGTTCCTCAACCCCGACCGCATCTCGATGCCCGACTTCGACATCGACTTCGACGAGCGCCGGCGCGGCGAGGTCATCAGGTACGTCACCGAGAAGTACGGCGACGACCGGGTCTCCTACATCGTCACCTACGGCACCATCAAGGCCAAGCAGGCCGTCAAGGACTCCTCGCGGATCATGGGTTACCCCTTTGCGATGGGGGACCGGATCACCAAGGCGATGCCGGCCGCGGTGATGGGCAAGGACGTCCCGCTCAAGGACATCTTCGACCCTCAGCACAAGCGCTACGGCGAGGGTGGCGAGTTCCGCGGCCTCTACGAGTCCGACGGCGACGTGCGCAGAGTCGTCGACACCGCGATGGGCATCGAGGGCCTCAAGCGGCAGTGGGGCGTCCACGCCGCCGGCGTGATCATGTCGAGCGAGCCGCTGCTCGACGTCATCCCGCTGCTCAAGCGGCCCGCCGACGGCGCGATGATCACGCAGTTCGACTACCCGACCTGCGAGACCCTCGGCCTGATCAAGATGGACTTCCTGGGTCTGCGGAACCTGACCGTCCTCGACGACGCGGTCAAGAACGTCGTGGCCAACCGCGGCGAGACGGTGGTGCTCGAGGAGCTCGACCTGACCGACGAGGCGACCTACCGGCTGCTGCAGCGTGGTGACACCCTCGGCGTCTTCCAGCTCGACGGCGGGCCGATGCGCGCCCTGCTCCGGTCGATGCGGCCGGACACCTTCGAGGACATCTCCGCGGTCGGCGCGCTCTACCGTCCCGGCCCAATGGGTGCGGACTCCCACAACAAGTACGCCCGCCGCAAGACCGGCCGCGAGGAGGTCGTGCCGATCCACCCCGAGCTGGCCGAGCCGCTCGAGGACATCCTGGGTGAGACCTACGGTCTGATCGTCTACCAGGAGCAGGTCATGGCGATCGCCCAGAAGCTCGCGGGCTACACGCTGGGCCAAGCGGACCTGCTCCGCCGGGCGATGGGCAAGAAGAAGAAGGAAGAGCTGGACAAGCAGTTCGAGACCTTCTCCGCCGGCATGGTCGAGCGCGGCTACTCCATGGACGCGGTCAAGACGCTGTGGGACATCCTGCTGCCGTTCTCGGACTACGCGTTCAACAAGGCGCACTCGGCGGCCTACGGCCTGGTGTCCTACTGGACCGCCTACCTCAAGGCCAACTTCCCGGCCGAGTACATGGCCGCCCTGTTGACCTCGGTGAAGGACGACAAGGACAAGATGGCGATCTATCTCAACGAGTGTCGCCGCATGAAGATCCAGGTGCTGCCGCCCGACGTCAACGAGTCCGCGTTCAACTTCACCCCCGTCGGCCGCGACATCCGCTTCGGCCTGAGCGCGATCCGCAACGTCGGGGGCAACGTCGTGGACGGCGTCATCGCTGCGCGCGAGGAGAAGGGCCGCTACACCGACTTCAACGACTTCCTCGAGAAGGTCCCCGCGCACGTGTGCAACAAGCGGGTGATCGAGTCGCTGGTCAAGGCCGGCGCGTTCGACGACATGAAGCACAGGCGGCGGGCGCTGGTGGCGATCCACGAGACCGCGGTGGACCAGTACGTCGACATCAAGCGCAACGAGGCCATCGGCCAGGACTCGCTGTTCGGCGGGCTCGACGAGGGCTCCGGCGGCTTCGGCGTCACCGTCGCCGTGCCCGACATCGACGAGTGGGACAAGCAGACCCTGCTCGGGCACGAGCGCGACATGCTGGGTCTCTACGTCTCCGACCACCCGCTGCTCGGCCTCGAGCACATCCTGTCCAACGGCACCGACTGCACGATCGGTCAGCTGCTCACCGACGAGGATCGTCCCGACGGGTCCACGGTCACGATCTCCGGCCTGGTCACCTCGCTGCAGCGCAAGATCACCAAGCGCGGGGACGCGTGGGCGATGGTGACCCTGGAGGACCTCGAGGGTGCCATCGACGTGCTGCTGTTCCCCAGCGCCTACCAGCTGGCGTCCACGCTGCTGACCGAGGACGCGATCGTCACGGTCAAGGGCCGGCTCAGCCGTAGCAAGGACCAGCCGGAGCTGCACGGCCAGGAGGTCAGCCTGCCCGACCTCACCGACGGGCCGTCCGGGCCGGTCGTGATCAGCCTGCCGTCCACCCGCTGCACACCCCCGGTGGTCGAGCAGCTGCGTGACGTGCTCGGCACCCACCCCGGGGTCACCGAGGTGAGGCTGCGGCTGATGACCAAGACCTCCACCACGGTGATGCGGCTCGACGACCGGCTGCGCGTGACACCGACCCCTGCCCTGTTCGCCGACCTCAAGGCGCTCCTCGGCCCGAGCTGCCTGGTCGGCTCGTGAGCGGCGAACCCACCGGCCCGAGCGGCGCCGGTCCGAGCGGCACCGACCCGAGCGGCGACGGTCCGGGCGGCACCGGAGACCCGGGTGCCACCGGCGCGGGCGGGCCCCCCGTCCCGGGTGCCGGGGACGACCGCCGGCGACCGAGCGGCCGTCTCGGTGAGGGTCCGCTGGCCGACTGCCTGGTGGTGCTCGGCAGCTACCTGGCGCTCGGTGTGGTCTGCGGCGTGCTCTGGTGGCTGGTGGTGGACCCCGCGGTGTTCACCAAGGTCGACGACGGCGGGTCGATGGGCGAGCTCGAGCTCGGCAAGCGGTTCCGCGGCGACGGGTGGTACGCCGTGATCGGCATCGTCGCCGGCCTCGCCTCCGGCCTGGCACTGACCTGGTTCCGGTCGCGCGACCACCGGCTCACCACCGCCCTGGTGTTCCTCGGCTCCTGCCTGGCCGCCGCGGTGACCGCCGTGGTCGGCCGGGCCCTGGGGCCCGACGACGCCGACCGGGTGC
>DATIBI010000237.1:0-6757 GCA_035457605.1 Nocardioidaceae bacterium | reverse complement strand
TCACCGTGGCGGGGGCGTCCCGGTCGAGACTGACCTCGAACACCACCGCGGACCCCTCGGTGGCGTGGGCGTCGCCGACCGTCAGCGCCACGTCGTCGTCGACGATCGTGGCCTTGCCGGTGTCGTCGCTGAAGGTGGCGTTGTCGAGCTCGTCGAGCCTGACGAAGAACGTCTCGTCCGGCTCGACGTCCTTGTCGTCGACGGTCTTGACCGTGATCTGCCGGCTCAGGTCGCCGGCGGGCACGACCAGCCGGCCGCGGTCGGCGCTGAAGTCGTCCCTGCTCGCGGTGCCGCGGTCGGTCTCCCAGCGCATCTCCACCGGCTGCACGCTCTTCTCCGACAGCGTGACCGTGAAGACCGCGTCGCCACCCTCGGTCACCGACACGTCGTCGACCGACACCTTGGGGCCGTCGGCGTCGCGGATCGTCACCGTCGCCCGGTCCTCGCGCACCGACGCGTTCTCGACGTCGGTGATGTTGACGTAGAACTTCTCGTCGACCTCGTCGCGCGAGTCGCGCTCGGTGTCGATGCGGATCCGCACCTCGTCGTCCCCGGCCTCGATCGTGCGGCTCCCGCTCTCGCCCTCGTAGTCCTGCGGCGACTCCGCGGTGCCCTCGTCGGTGTCGTAGTCGAAGGTGATGTCCTGCACGCTCGGCTCGGACAGCTCGACCTCGATCACCGCCTCGGCGCCCTCCTTCACGGTGGCGTCCTCGATCCGGATCCGCGGCCCGTCGTCGTCGTCGATCGTGGCGAGCCCGCGGCCGTCGTCGACGGTGGCGTTCTCGACGTGCCGGATGCGCAGCGAGAACTCCTCGTCGACCTCGTCCTTGCGGTCCTCCTCGGTCTCCACCCGGATCGTGGTCTCGTCGTCGCCGGCCTCGATGGTCTTCGTGCCGCTGGTGGGCTCGTAGTCGTCGGGGGCCTTGGCGCTGCCCTCGTCGGTGTCGTAGTCGAAGGTGACGTCCTGGACGCTGTCCTCGGACAGCTCGACCGTGAACTCCGCGGTACGGCCCTCGCGGACCTTCACGTCGTCGATCCGAAGGTCGGGGCCGTCGTCGTCGTCGATCGTGCCGGTGGCAGACCTGTCGGCGAGCACCGCGTTGGACGGGTCGGAGAGGGAGACCCGCACGGTCTCGTCCACCTCGTCGTCGTCGTCACCGACCACCTGCACCCGGACCGGCCGGCTGGTCACGCCGGCGGGGAAGGACAGCGTCCCGGAGGCGTCGCCGACCACGTAGTCGTCGTCCTCGGTCGCACTGCCCTCGGTCACTTCGTAGGACACCGAGACCGGCTTGCCGCTGGCCTCGGAGAGCCGGACCGGGAAGTTCATCGGCCGCTCGGAACCTCCGTCGGACTCGGTGACGTCGAGGCTGCCCACCCGCAGCGACGGCCGCGGGTCGTCGTCGAGGATGGTCACCGTGCCGGAGTGGTCGGCGATGGACGCACCGGTGGCGGAGAAGATCCGCACCCGGAAGCTCTCGGCCACCTCGTCGCGGGTGTCACCGGCGACAGGGACCAGGACCCGCTCCACCTTGTCGCCGGGCTCGAACCGCAGCTTGCCGGACACCGCGGAGAAGTCGGCGGGTGTGCGCGCGGTTCCCTTGACCGTCTCGTAGCGCACCGTGACGCGGTGCGAGGACTTGGCGGACAGGGCAACGCGGACGCGTGCGACGAGACTGTCGCCGTCCCGCTCGGTGACGGTGACGTCCCCGACCGACAGCGACGGTGTCCCGACGGTCGTGAACGCAGCGACAGGCAGGCCGAACGTCAGGAGGCCGACGGCCGCGAAGGCGGTGAGCCGGCGGCCCGGCCCGTGACGAGGCGCACCGAACAGTGTCGTGGCCAACATGTCGTGCCTCCCCCAGGTGAGATCCCCACGCCGTCCACTTCCACTCTCCGCCGGGTCGGTGGGGCGAATGAGTGTCCTTGGACCCGGCGAGGACGACCGAACGGCTCTCGTTTCCGGGGTTCGCGATGTGCTGGAGGTCCCGACCCGGCTGCTCCGGGCAGATCCCCCGGGCAGATCCCCCGGGCAGATCCCCCGGTGGAGACCGGGGCCGGGACCACCGCCGGCCCCGGTCCGCGACGCCGGGGGACTAGCTGGTGCCGTGCCAGGAGGACCAGAGCGCGGCGTAGGAGCCGCCGTGCTCGACCAGCTCGTCGTGCGAGCCGAACTCGCTGATCCGGCCGTCCTCGACGACCGCGACCCGGTCGGCGTCGTGCGCGGAGAACAACCGGTGCGCGATCGCGATCACGGTGCGGCCCTCGAGCACCGCGGCCAGCGACCGCTCGAGGTGGCGGGCGGCCCGGGGGTCGATCAGCGACGTCGCCTCGTCGAGCACCAGCGTGTGCGGGTCGGCCAGGACCAGCCGGGCGAGCGCGAGCTGCTGGGCCTGAGGCGGGGTCAGGCTCCGGCCGCCGGACCCGACGACGGTGTCGAGCCCCTCGGGCAGCGCCTCGACCCACTCGCGGGCGTCGACCGCGTCCAGGGCGGAGAGCAGCCGCTCGTCGTCGGCGGCATCGTCCAGCGCCAGCGCCAGGTTCTCCCGCAGCGTGCCCACGAAGACGTGGTGCTCCTGGGTGACCAGGGCGACGTGGCCACGCAGGTCGGCCAGCGGCAGCTCGGTGAGCCCGACCCCGCCGACTGTGACCGCTCCGGTGCGCGGCGGGTGGATGCCCGCGAGCAGCCGCCCGAGCGTGGACTTGCCCGCCCCGGACGGGCCGACCATGGCGATCCGCTCGCCGACCCCCACGGACATGTCCACGCCGTGCAGGACGTCGCGCCCCTCGACGTATGAGAACCGCACGTCGCTGGCCTCGATCTGCTCGCCGAGGGGGACCCGGCCGGTGGCGACGCGGTCGTCGGGCACGTGCGCGACCCCGAGCAGCCGGGCGAGTGACGCGGCGCCGACCTGGAGCTCGTCGAGGATGGAGACGATCCGGTCCACCGGGTCGATCAGCATCTGCACGTAGAGCGTGGCCGCGGTGACGTCACCGAGCGACACGCTGCCCTGGGTGTAGAGGTAGCCGCCGAACAGCAGCGTCGCCACGGTCGGGATCAGGTAGGCAACCTCGACCGAGGGGAAGAACACCGTCCGCAGGAAAAGGGTGTACTTCTCCGCCGCGTAGGAGCCGGCGATGTCGGAGTCGATCCGCTCGATCCGGCTGCGGCCGAGATCGAGCGCCTCGACGGTCCGCGCGCCCTCGACGGTCTCGGTGAGGGAGGCGTTGATCGCGGAGTACGACGCGTTCTCGCGCAGGTAGCCGTCCTTGGCCCGGGCGAGGTACCAGCGCAACCCCACCACCAGCGGCGGGATGCCGAGCAGGCAGGGGATGGCGACCCACCAGCCGACGAGCAGCGCGGCGGTGAACGTCAGGATGGCGGTGATGACGGCGATGCACCACTCCGGCAGCGCCCACCGCACCGACCAGCCGAGCTGCTCCACGTCCCGCGAGGTGCGGGTGAGCAGGTCGCCGCTGCCGGCGCTCTCCACCACGCCGACCGGGAGCGCGAGGGTGTTCTCGACGAAGTCCTCGCGCAGCTCGGCCAGGATCCGCTCGCCGAGCGAGAAGGACACGAAGCGCGCGTAGCGGGTCAGCACCGTCTGGGCCACGAGGAACAGCGCCAGGACGACGATGATCTTGTTGACGTGGCCGAGCGTCGTGCCCTCCTCCACGGCCTCGACGAGGTCGCCGAGCAGCCGGGGACCGGCCAGGGCGGCGAGCGCCGCGGACACGTGCAGGACCCCGGCGAGCGCGAGCGGGCGCGGGTGCCTGCGCAGCAGGTGGACCGCGTAGCGCCGGACCTGGGTCCCGTCGGCGACGGGGAGGATCTCGGTGCTCATACGGTGGCCTCCTCCTCGCGGGTGACGACTGCGCGGTACTCCGGGACGTCACGGAGCAGGTCCCGGTGCGTGCCGAACGCACGCACCACCCCGCCCTGCAGGAACGCGACGTGGTCGACCCGGTCCAGCAGCAGCGGGCTCGACGTGGTCACCACGGTGGTCCGCCCGGCGCGGTGCTCACGCAGCCGGTCGGCGACCCGAGCCTCGGTGTGTGCGTCGACGGCCGACGTGGGCTCGACCAGGATCAGGATCTCGGGGTCGGCGGCCAGCGCCCTGGCGAGCACCAGCCGCTGCCGCTGCCCGCCGGAGAACGACCGGCCCCGCTCGGTGACCACGGTGGC
The DNA here is from genome assembly GCA_035457605.1 of Nocardioidaceae bacterium. Taxonomy (GTDB): domain Bacteria; phylum Actinomycetota; class Actinomycetes; order Propionibacteriales; family Nocardioidaceae; genus Nocardioides_C. The sequence goes on along the minus strand of DATIBI010000237.1, from coordinate 2,571 downwards.
CATGCCGTCGGGCAGCGCCTCGAGAACGTCCTCGGCGGAGGCGGTGTGCAGAGCCCGCGTCACCGCGTCGGGGCCCTGCCCGCGGATGTCGATCTGGTCCTCGAGACGACCGGAGAACAGGGTGCTGCCGGTGTCGGAGACGACGATCCGGCGCCGCACCACGGACCGGTCGAGGCCGCCCAGGGGCACGTCGCCCCAGAACACCTCGCCGTCCTCGTAACGGCCCAGCCGGTCGGCGAGCGCGGCGCTGTCGTCCGGCGGGTCCGAGACGACCGCGGTGATCCGGCCGTGCGGCACCCGAAGGCCGCTCGCCGCGTCGATCAGCTCCGCACCGACGGGAGGCTCGTCGTAGGACTGGTCGGGGTCGTGGACGCCCGGCTCGAGGGCGAGCACCCGGATCACCCGCCGGGCCGAGACGAACGCACGGATCCACTTGTTGGCGAACTCGGTCGCCGTGCGCAGCGGGATCATCAGGAACGCCGAGTAGCCGTAGAACGCGACCAGCTCGCCGGCGCTGATCCGTCCCTCGACGGCGAACCGCGCGCCGAGCCAGACCACGAGCACGACGAAGACGCCGGGCAGGAAGATCTGGAGCGCGTCGAGCACCGACTGCAGCCGGCCGACCTGGACGCCGGCCCGGCGGACCCGCTGCGAGTCCCGCACGTAGCGGTCGTGGAAGACCGCCTCACCGCCGATGCCGCGCAGGACCCGGAGCCCGCCGACGATGTCGGTGGCGAGGTTCGACAGCTCGCCCATCATCTCCCGCTGCGTCATGTTCCGCTTCTGCAGCGGCTTGAGCAGCGGGCCGATCAGCAGCAGCAGCAACGGCACCCCGACGAGCACGACCAGCCCCAGCGTCACCGACGTGCGCAGCAGGATGACCGCCACGACCAGGAACGACACCAGCGCTCCGGCCGCGCGGGCGGTGACGTCCATGGCGTTGCCGAGGTGCGACAGGTCGTTGGTGCCGATCGCGACGACCTCGCCGGTCGCCACCTTCTTCGGCAGGGTGGCGCCCAGGTGCGTCGCCTGACGGGCCACGAGCTGCACGGTGCGGTAGGCGGCGGTGAGCCAGTTGGTCACCGCGAACCGGTGCCGCATGATCCCCGAGGCGGCCTGGACGATCCCGATGGCGAGCATCACCCCGGCCCACATCACCAGCGCGGAGGTGTCCTGCGCGGCGATGCCGTAGTCGATGGCGCGTCCGATAACGGCCGGCATCACCGCCTGCGACACCATCCAGATGATCCCGAACAGCATGCCCATCGCCATGGTGTGCCACTGGCCCAGGACCAGCCACCACAGGAAGCGCATCGGGCTGCGGTGGTCGGCCGTGCCGGGGTGGTCGAGGGGGAGGTGGCGCACACCCAAACGGTACGGAGCGGACACCGCGGCGGGCCACCGATTTTCCGGCCGACGACACCCGCCGTTCGCCTGGGTTTGGCAGTGATGTCACGTGTGCGCGGTGTGGTCACCTCATGACCTATCTCGGGAACCCTGGTCGGCTCACCCAAGGAGCTCTCCTCATGGCCGCATCCGCCCTCGCCGCCTCCGTCAGCCTCGCCCCGTCCGCCTCCGCAGCCCCGGAGCGTCACGACGGCCGTGCCGTCGCCGAGCCGCTCGTGATCGCCCACCGCGGCGCCAGCGGTTACCGGCCCGAGCACACGCTCGCCTCCTACAGGCTCGCGATCCAGATGGGCGCCGACTTCGTCGAGCCGGACCTGGTCTCCACCAAGGACGGGGTGCTGGTCGCCCGCCACGAGAACGAGATCTCGGGTACGACGGACGTGGCCGACCACCCCGAGTTCGCCGACCGGTTCACCACCAGGACCATCGACGGCCGGCAGGTCAGTGGCTGGTTCACCGAGGACTTCACGCTCGCGGAGCTGAAGACGCTGCGCGCGAAGGAGCGGCTGCCCGTCGTACGCCCCGGGAACTCGCGGTACGACGGCCGGTACGAGGTGCCCACGTTCGACGAGGTGCTCGACCTGGTCGAGCGGGAGAGCCGGCGCCGCGGCGAGGTGATCGGCGTGTACCCCGAGACCAAGCACCCGACCTACTTCGACTCCCTCGGGCTGTCCCTGGAGGAGCCGCTGGTGGAGGCGCTGCAGCGGCACCACCTGAACCGCCCGAACGCGCGCGTGTACATCCAGTCGTTCGAGACGACGAACCTGCGTGAGCTGAGCCGGCAGGTCCGGGTGCCGCTGGTGCAGCTGGTCGACCGGAGCGGCGCGCCGTACGACCTGGTCGCCGCCGGGGACTCGCGGACCTACGCCGACCTGGTCACGCCGGCCGGGCTGAAGGACGTCGCGGGCTACGCCGACGCGCTCGGCGCGAACAAGGACGTGGTGCTGCCCCGCGACTCCGCCGGGTACCTGACCGAGCCGAGCCCGGTGGTGGACGACGCGCACGCCGCGGGGCTGGACGTGCACGTGTGGACGATGCGGGACGAGAACCAGTTCATGGCCCGGGACTTCTGGATCGGGGCCGACCCCAACGCCAAGGGGGACGCCTTCGCGGAGTACGTCGCGTTCTTCGAGGCCGGTGTCGACGGCGTGTTCTCCGACCACA
>DATIBI010000236.1:0-24085 GCA_035457605.1 Nocardioidaceae bacterium | reverse complement strand
CCCGCGGGCGGCGCGGCGGCGCGCGAGGACGACGGGCGCACGGTGCGCTCGATCGGCGCCGAGGACGCCGCCATCCAGCTCGGCTTCGCGCAGAGCGTGATCATCGTCCCCGGCTACGGCCTCGCGGTCGCCCAGGCGCAGCACACCCTGCGCGAGCTCGTCGACGTGCTCGGCGAGCGCGGCATCGCGGTCGACTACGCCATCCACCCCGTCGCCGGCCGGATGCCGGGGCACATGAACGTGCTGCTCGCCGAGGCGCAGGTGCCCTACGAGCAGCTCAAGGAGATGGACGACATCAACTCCGACTTCAAGCAGACCGACGTGGTCCTCGTGGTCGGTGCGAACGACGTGGTGAACCCGGCCGCGAAGACCACGCCGGGCGCCCCGATCTACGGCATGCCGATCCTCAACGCCGACGAGGCCCGGCAGATCGTGTTCATGAAGCGGTCCATGCGGCCCGGCTTCGCCGGCATCGAGAACGAGCTGCTGTTCGACCCCAAGACCACGCTGTTCTTCGGCGACGCCAAGGACTCGCTGGGCAAGCTGCTGAGCGCGGTCAAGTCGCTATGACCGGTCTCACGCCGGCTTCGGTGTAACCGGCAGTTACAACTCCGTCGTACCCGGGTACAGTCCCCGACGGGAGGGTCCTGCTTGCACGCCATCACGACTGGAGGTCAAGGCGATGGTTGACGGAGGACACAAGTACGACGCCCCCGAGCCCGAGGAGGAGACCAGGTCCAAGGGCGTGAGCTACGCGGTGCTCGGCGTGCTGGTCATCGGGCTGATGGTGCTCATCGCCACCGGGATGGTGCAGGTCTACGACCTGTGAGCCGGGGCGACCCGTGCCGGCGCGACCGGTCTCGGATCAGCCGGCGGCGATCCCGTAGAGACGGTCCCCGGCGTCACCCAGACCCGGGACGATGTAGCCCTTTTCGTTGAGCCGCTCGTCCATCCCCGCGGTCACCACGGTGACCGGGACGTCGAGACCGTCGAGGTCCTTCTCGACGCGCTCGCACCCCTCGGGCGCGGACAGCAGGCAGATCGCGGTGATGTGGTCCGCGCCCCGGTCGGTGAGGAACCGGATCGCCGCCGCCAGGGTGCCGCCGGTGGCCAGCATCGGGTCGAGCACGTAGCACTGGCGGCCGGACAGGTCGTCGGGCAGCCGCTCGGCGTACGTCGAGGCCTCGAGCGTCTCCTCGTTGCGGACCATGCCGAGGAAGCCGACCTCCGCGGTCGGCAGCAGGCGCATCATCCCGTCGAGCATGCCCAGGCCGGCCCGCAGGATCGGCACCACCAGCGGCTTCGGGTTGGCCAGCTTGATGCCCTGGGCCTCGGCGACCGGGGTCTGCACGGTCACGGTGTCCACGCGCACGTCGCGGGTCGCCTCGTAGGCCAGCAGCGTCACCAGCTCGTCGGCGAGCCGACGGAACGTGGGGGAGTCGGTGCGCTCGTCGCGCAGCGTGGTGAGCTTGTGGGCGATCAGCGGGTGGTCCGCGACGTGAATGCGCATGGCGTCAACTTAGGCGATGAAACAGTGCTGGTGCCACGCCGGGGACTCTGACACCATCGACGTTGCAGTGCGGTACGAGGCGAGGCCATCACGGCCGACGATGCGTGACCGAACAGGGAGGGCAGCATGTCTGACCAGTCCGAGGCGAATGCCGAAGGCATCGACTTCGCTCTCGTCGCGTACCGGGAAGAAGGCGTCTGGCAGGTCGAGCAGATCGCGCCCGACGTGATCGAGGACATCGACAGCCTGGTCGCCGAGCTGCGCCGCTGGCCCGGTGACGGCTGGTCCCTCGGTCTGGTGTCGGTCGACGAGGACTTCTTCCTGCTTGTGCGGGTGCTCGGCTCGCGCACCAAGGTGCTGCTCTCCGACATCACTGCGGCCACCGACTGGCCGATCGCGCGCTCCGCGGTCGAGGCGCTCGACCTCCCGCTGCCCGGTGACGACGACGAGCAGGTTCCCGCGGGCGACCTCGGTCTCGTCGCCGACCTCGGCATGGGGGCGATGGACATGGGTGCGCTGCTCGACGACTTCGAGCTGTACCCCGACGAGATGCTCGGCGACATCGCCCGCCGGGTCGGCTTCGGTGTGCAGTACGACGAGGCGGTCGGGGTCGCGGCTCCCTGATGGGCGTGCACGACGACTGGGCCGGCCCGATGCGGCTGGCTCTGGAGGAGGCGCGTGCCGCCCTCGCCACCGGCGACGTGCCGATCGGGGCCGTCGTGCTCGACCCCGACGGGATGGTCATCGGCCGCGGGCGCAACGAACGTGAGGCCTGCGCGGATCCCACCGCCCACGCGGAGGTGGTCGCCCTGCGCGAGGCGGCCACGGCGCGCGGGGAGTGGCGGCTCGACGGCTGCACCCTGGTGGTCACGCTCGAGCCATGCACCATGTGCGCGGGCGCGATCGTGCTCGCGCGGGTGGATCGGCTGGTCTTCGGGGCGTTCGACGAGAAGGCCGGCGCGGTGGGATCCCTGTGGGACGTCGTGCGCGACCGGCGGCTCAACCACAGGCCCGAGGTGATCCCCGAGGTGCTCGCCGAGGAGAGCTCCGCCCTGCTGTGGGAGTTCTTCGCCAACCACCGAAACCAGGACTGAACCCTCGATTTCATCGGCACCCGGGGTCTCTAGTACCCTCGTGCGCGGTGGCGTGTCCGAGCGGCCTAAGGAGAACGCCTCGAAAGCGTTTGTGGGTGCAAGCCCACCGAGGGTTCAAATCCCTCCGCCACCGCCAGAGGGCTAAGGTCCACGACCCATAACCCGAGAGACGAAAGTCCCAGCGACGCCGTCTCGTGGCCCGGAAACGGGTTCACGGGACGGCGTCGCTGCTTCCTGACCTATCCCGCCGGAGCGATATGACCGGGTCCGATCTGTGGGTGCGCTCCCTTGCTGGGTGTGTCCCTGTTCGGGCCGGCGGCGCGCTCATCCGCCAATGAGCGGCGGGCCTCGGAGGCCTAGGTGTCAGGGGACCGACGGAGGCCAGCGATGCCTGCGCCACCCCTCCCAAGTCGCGAATCCTGCCGGCGGGCAATCGACAGGTTCACTGCCGTCGAGTTCCTCCTGCGTCGGGATGCTGATGATGGCAGCCCACTCGGCGAGTTCCTCGTCGGACATGTGCCACGTCGTGTGCGGTTCTTCGCCTTGGCGCCGGTCAAGCCGTCTCCGCTGCTCGGTCGGTGGGAGCTCGAAGTAGCGCATCTCCACCCCCGCGCCGAGGTCGGCGGCTGCCTGCCGTAGCGCGGAGCGCTCGTCTCGACCCCAGAGGCCGAAATCGATAACGACGTTGATGCCGAGCTCGAGAGCGCGCAGCCCGATCTCGATGAGCCGTCCCTCGATCACGTCCGAGGCCGAGGGCGGGTTCGCGAGCCCGTAGAGGGCCTTTACCCACTCGTCCTTCGTGAGACGAAGAGCCTCCTCCTCGACCTCTATGCGCCTTGCTTCTGTGGTCTTCCCCGTGCCTGGCAGTCCTACGGTCAGGAACAGAGTCGGTCGTGTCGTCATCGCTTCCCCATCTGAGCGCTCGCGTCATCGTCGCTGACGTCCGCATACAACGCGCTTGGTGAGTTGCGGCCCCTCACGCGGCCAACGCCAGTCTGCGCGCGCGAGCCCGTTCCCGCGAGAGATGCCGCAAGGTGGTCGCAATACAGGCGACCTGGAGCCAACCGGTTGCCGAGTTGGTGGTGTTCTCGAAGGACTTCGCCAGGCGGCGACTTGGACACATGCCCCGCAGGTGACGATCCGCTTCGCCACGGCAATCGAGCCGGGGACGTGGCAGCCCGCCGTACCCGACAGGCGGTCTGCGAGCATGACGCCATGCCAGTCGAGGGAACCGTCGCCCCGCGCTTCGCGCCCGTCCGCGAGGTGTTCGACGAGGTGGTGACCGGGCAGTCCGGCACCGGGGCCGCCGTGGCGGTCTGGCACGAGGGGCAGTGGGCGGTCGACCTGTGGGGCGGCTTCGCCGACGGCGCGCGGACCCGCCCGTGGACCCGGGACAGCATCGTGATGCCGTACTCGGTCACCAAGCCGTTCGCGGCGGTGTGCGCCCTCCTGCTCGCCGACCGCGGCGTCCTCGACCTCGACCGACCGCTCGCCGACTACTGGCCGGAGATGACCGCGCAGACGACGATGCGGCAGGTCCTGGCGCACCGGTCGGGAATCGTGGTGCTGGACCGCCCGGCACCGGAGAAGGCCTTCTACGACTGGGACCTGATGTGCCGGCTGCTGTGCGAGCAGGAGCCGACCTGGGAGCCCGGGACGGCGCAGGGGGAGTCCGCGCTCTTCTACGGGCACCTGATCGGCGAGGTCGTACGGCGGGTCGACGGCAGGACCCTGGGCCGGTTCCTGGAGCAGGAGGTCAGCGGTCCGCTGGGGCTCGACTTCACGGTCGGGCTCGCCGCGACCGACCTCGACCGGGTCGTGGAGCTGACCGGGTTCGGTGCGGAGCTCCGACGCCGCAGCGAGAACGGGACGCCGCTGCTGCGCCAGGCGCTGTCGAACCCGCCCGGTGCGCTGGACCCCGCCGTGGTGAACGGGACTGCCTGGCGCACCGCGGAGATCCCCGCGATCAACGGGCACGGCACCGCCCGCGCGGTCGCAGGTCTCTACGTCGCGCTGCAGCAGGGACGACTGCTCTCCCCGGGCATGCTCGCCGAGGCCGTCGCCGGGTTCGGGATGGGACCCGACCTGGTGATGGGGGACGAGCGGGTCTGGGGGCTGGGCTTCTCGGTGGAGCCGAACGGCTACGGCATGGGTGGGGTCGGTGGCAGCTTCGGCTGGTGGAGCCGCGACGGGGAGTACGCGCTGGCCTTCCTCACCGGCGAGATCGCCGGCCACGACCGCGGGGACCGGGTGGAGAACGCGGTGCGGTCCTGCCTCGGCCTGCCGCCGACGTGAAACGCAGTCCGCAGCCCATCATGAGCACATGACCCTGACGCTTCACACCGCCGAGGAACGCCCCGACCTGTGGGAGCGCGGCATCTCCTCGGACTCCGTCTGGCCGGAGTACAACCTGCACGGCGACGTCCTCAACACGTGGTGGCGCTACCTGGACGAGGAGCTGCCGTCGTTCCAGTTCGTTCTCTACGACGAGGCGAGTGACGAGGTGGTCGCGGAGGGGCACACCGGGCCGTTGTGGTGGGACGGCGACGACGGGACCCTGCCGACGGGGATCGACGCCGCGATCGAGGAGGTGTTCGCCCGCGCCAGGGGCAACCAACCGGTGAACACCCTGTGCGCGCTCGCGGCCGAGAGCCCGCGCACCGGTAGGCGGCGCGGTCTGGCGACCGAGCTGCTCGGGGGAATGCGCACGCTGGCCGAGCGGCATGGCCTCACCCACCTGGTCGCGCCCGTGCGCCCGTCGTGGAAGGAGAGGTACCCGATCACGCCGATCGAGCAGTACGTCCGGTGGCGCCGGCCCGACGGCGAGCTGCTCGACCCGTGGATGCGGGTCCACGAACGTCTCGGGGCCAGGGTCTCCACCCCGCTGCCTGAGTCGCTGCGGATCACCGGGACGGTCGAGGAGTGGGAGTCGTGGACCAGCCTGCCGTTCCCCGAGTCAGGTGACTACGTCTTCCCCGAGGGCCTCGCCGTCGTCCACATCGACCGTGCCGCCGACCGGGGTTCCTACTGGGAGCCGAACGTGTGGATGGTCCACCCCGACCTGGACACCTGACGGGGGCGCGGTCCACTACGCTGCGCGAGCGGGCAACGGGGCCCGCTCTCACAGAATCCAGGGGGAACCATGCACGCAACAAGCCTGCGGCGCATCCTCGTCGTCCTGCTCACCATGCTCCTGGCGTGCGCCGCCGCCGTCGCCCCGGCGACAGCGGCCGAGGCCCAGGCCGGCACCAAGATCACCGGCCGCTGGGTCGGCGCGGTGAAGCAGGAGGGCTTCGATCCCTACCGGGCGAAGGTGCGGATCTTCCGCACCGACGCCGGCGTCCTTCGGGGTCGCATCGTCTACGCCACGTGCTCGGGTGTGTGGAAGTTCCGCACGAGGCAGAACGGCTGGACCAAGTTCACCGAGATCATCACCGAGGACCCCGGTGAGATGAGCTGCGTGCCGCGCCTCGCGGTGAAGGTGAAGCGGGTCGACGCGAAGCTGCGGATCGTGTGGACCTACGAGGGCGAGCAGGCCACCACCCTGGCCCGCCGCGTCTGACGCCCGGCACGGTGTCGGGCCGACGTGCTCACCGCGTCGGCCCGACCCCGCTGCTGGTCACGCCCGCGAACGTCAGGCCGCGCACCGCGGCGAGCTGCTCGCCCTGCTCCGCCACCGCCGTCTCGGGCGGCGGCACCCACGCGTCCACGGTCACCGCCAGCCTGCGTCCGGACGCGCGAGGGCGCCAGGTGCCGACGATCTCACCGTCGACGACGACGGCGCCCGGTCGGCCGAGCACCACCCACAGCTCCCTGCGACGACTGGCATCGGGCACCAGCAGCTCGCGGTCGCGTGCCTGGAGGAACAGGTCGAACGGCCCCAGCAGGCGGGTGCCGGGGACCGTCGGTCCGGACTCCAGCTGGGGTCGGTCCGTGTCCAGGACCCAGCGGCGCTCGCCGTCGACGTCGACCTCGACGGCGTCGTCGGGCCAGTGCTGCTTCACCTCCCGCACCGGGGCGTCGAGGTACCCGGCAACGTGCGCCGGCGTGGCCGGTCCGAGCAGGTGCAGGTAGGCCCGGACCACGTCGAGGTGCGCAGGCACCCGCTCCGCCGGCCCGGTCCAGCGCGGGATCCGGGTGAGCACCGGTGGAGAGGTGCCCGGGACCAGCTCGAGCCCGGCACGCAGCGCGGCGAGCCGGAAGGGCTGCTCGTAGGTGTGGGTGGCCCGGCAGGACCGGCAGTAGCGGAGGTACGGCGCCTCCAGCCGGCCGGTCAGCGCCGTCGACATCTCACCCTTCACGGTCGGGGACCTGACGATGTCGCGCATCTGGCCGGCCACCACGTCCAGTGCGGTCGACACGTCGATCCCCGCCTCGCGCAAGGGCTTGGCGGCGTCGAAGACCCGCTTGGCCGCGTCGGCCTCGGAGAAGGGTGACACCGCGGCTGCGACCTCGGCGATCTCCCGTCGCCGGTAGAGGTGCGGTGCCCCGCGCAGGGTCCAGGCCAGGGCCAGCCGCGAGCCGAGGTCGGCCAGCTGCTCCACCTCGACGCCCCGGTTGGCCAATGCCCAGCGCCCTCCGTCCGGGCCGGTGTCCTGCACGCCCAGGTCCAGCGCAGCGACGTCGTCGATCGCGCGCGGACCCGTGGCGTCGAGCTGCTGCACGCGCAGCCGGTAGCGAAGCACCTGCTGCCGGGAGACCGCCATGGCCTCATCCAAGCAGCAGGCACGCCGGGAACGGCGGTGCCTCAGCCACGCCGGGTGCGGGACTCCACCGGTAGGAGCGCGGACCGCTTCGGCTCGACGAGGTCACCGGAGGAGCGGCCGCGGAGCCGCCGCAGCACCCACGGCCCGAGGTGCTCCCGGGCCCAGGCAGCGTTCCCGCGCAGCGTCTCCACCCGTCCCGCGGCCCCGGCCGGTGGCAGCGGCGCGGCCCAGTCGGCGTCCTCGGGAGCGAAGCCCAGTGCGGTGAACGCGGCCAGCGCCACCCGACGGTGGCCCTCGCCCGTCATGTGCAGCCGGTCCTCGGCCCACATCCGCCAGTCGCGGAGCGCGTGCATGCCCCACTGGTCGGCCACGAAGGCGCCGTGCTGTCGGGCGATGGAGTGGATGTGCGCGGTGTAGGTCGCGATGCGTCCGCGGGTGTGGCGGATCACCGGCGCCTCCCGGGGATCCACCGGGGTGACCAGGAGTACGTCGGACCCGGCCGCCCGGGCCTGCGCCACCGCGCCCTCGAGCCGTGCCGCGAGGTCGTCGACGTCCGCGCGCGGACGCAGGATGTCGTTGCCGCCGCCGACGATCGAGAGCAGCTCGGGGCGGAGGGCGAGCGCGCTGTCGAGCTGACGGCCGACGATGTCGTCGAGCTTGCGGCCGCGCACCGCGAGGTTGGCGTAGCCGAAGTCCCGGCCCGCCTCGGTCGCCTGCTCGGCGAGCCACCCCGCGAGCCGGTCGGCCCAGCCGACGTACGCACCCGGTCGGGTCGGGTCCTCGTCGGAGAGCCCCTCGGTGAACGAGTCACCGATCGCGACGTAGGAGCTCCACACCTTCATGCCCGCATCCTCCCTGCCGGCCGCACTCACGCGGCCACCTGCTCCTGCGTCCGGTCCACGCCGAGCACGTCGCGCCCGCGCGGCGCGTGGTAGGCGTCGACATTCAGGATGCCTTCCCGCTTGGCCACGATCGTCGGCACCAGCGCCTGCCCGGCGACGTTGGTCGCCGTGCGCATCATGTCGAGGATCGGGTCGATGGCGAGGAGCAGCGCGACACCCTCGAGCGGCAGGCCCACCGTGGACAGGGTCAGGGTCAGCATCACGACGGCGCCGGTGAGACCCGCGGTCGCGGCGGAGCCGATGACGGAGACGAACGCGATCAGCAGGTAGTCCTGGATCCCGAGCGGCACCCCGAACACCTGCGCCACGGTGATCGCCGCCAGCGCCGGGTAGATCGCCGCGCAGCCGTCCATCTTCGTGGTGGCGCCGAACGGCACCGCGAACGAGGCGTACTCGCTGGGCACGCCGAGGTTCCGGGTGACCACGCGCTGGGTGAGCGGCATGGTGCCCACCGACGAGCGGGACACGAACGCGAGCTGGATCGCGGGCCAGGCGCCGGAGAAGTACTTGGCGGGGGACAGGCCGTGCAGCCGGGCGATCACCGGGTAGACGACGAACATCACCAGCGCGCACCCGACGTAGACGTCGAGGGTGAAGGTGGCGAGCGGGGCGACGAGGTCCCAGCCGTAGGTGGCCACTGCCCGCCCGATCAGCCCGAAGGTGCCGACGGGCGCGAGCAGGATGATCCACCACAGCACCTGCTGGATCACCGCGAGCGCGGACCGCATGAAACCGAGGAACGGCTCGGCCCTCTCGCCGGCCTTGAGCGTGGCGGCTCCCACCACCAGGGCCACCACGACGATCTGCAGCACGTTGAACGACACCGCGCCGTCTGCCACCGAGAGGCCGAGGAAGTTCTGCGGGACCAGGCCGGTCAGGAAGTCCAGCCAGGAGCCGGTGGTGCCGTCGTACGCCGCGCCCTCGGTGCTGACCTGCGCCGAGCGGCCGGGATCGGTGAGCAGGCCGAGGCCGATGCCGATCACCACGGCGACCAGCGAGGTGATCATGAACCACAGCACGGTCCGGCTCGCGAGCCTGGCGGCGTTGGCCACCTCGCGCAGGTTGGCGATGCTCACCACGACGGCGGCGAACACCAGCGGCGGGACCGCGGTCTTGAGCAGGGCGACGAAGACACCGCCGACGGTGTCCAGGGCGGTCGCGAGCCAGGCCAGGTCGTAGGCGCGGGCGAGCAGACCGAGGGTGACGCCCAGCGTCAGGCCGATGACGATCTGCAACCAGAAGGGGGTTCTGCGCACGGAGGTCAGTGCGGAGCTCAGCATGGATGGGGCCTTTCGGGTACGACGGACATCCACCCCTAACACCGCAGCCCTCGAGGACATTTCGACCCCCTCGGTGAGGTCCGCCACGGGCGGTCTCCGCATAGCCCACAAGGGTCTGGATGTTGGCCGGAAACGGGCGCAGACTGTGAAGGGTCACTTGGTTCTCATCCGGGAGCTGGTCCTCATGAACCACCGCCGCACACCCGACGTGATGCCCATCCTCTCCCCGGGCAAGCACCGCAACGCGCGCAAGGGCGCGTGCTTCATGGAGATGGCCTCCTACCTCGCGGGGGAGCGGTGGTCGGACCATCCCCACTGCACCCACCGGCTCCTCGCCGGCCTGGCGCGCGACATCAACGACCACGTCGGGGACGACGCCCGGCAGCACCTGGTCCCGCTGATCCCGCTCGTGATCGGCGTGGTGGGGGACGACCCCAGGATCGACGCCAAGATCGCGCTGGAGGCCACGCTCACGGCGCTGCCGCTCGTCTCCGCTGCCCGGCAGCGGGTCGCCGCGGTCGGTGCGTTGCGCTGTGAGGCCGCCCTGGCCGAGCTCGACGGTCTGCCGGCCGAGCACATGTCGGCGCGCACCCGCCTGGCGCTGCGGCAGGTGCCCGACGCGGAGCGCTGGGCGCGCGACTTCTCCAAGGTGGGCTGGGGGTCCAAGGCCTCGTTCGCACACCGCAGCGCCCCGACGATCGTTCACAACGCGGTGGCGGGGATCTCCGCGGCCGCCGTCCCTGACCCGGACGTCGTGCTCGTCGACCTGCTGACCCGGATGATCGACCTGTGCCGGGAGTGGATGCTCCCCGCTCCGACCGAGACCGGTCAGATCCAGCCGAGGCGCGAGCGCACGGTCTGAGCACACCGCCGGCGTCGCCCCACGCGGTGATGCCGGTCCGTCCCCGGACGTCGGGTCATGGCACCCGACGCCGGGTCCTTCCGCGCGCAGCCGAGGTGTCCTCCGCGTCGCGGCCTCCCGCGCGACACGAGGGCGTTGCCAGGTAACCGCTCTTGGGCCTTTGTCGTTGTTACGGTGTTTCTCCCGTGCCTCGACCCAGGAGATCTCGGTCCTATGTGGAGAACGCCCGTGGTCGTCGTCGCCTCCGTCTCGCTGACGACTCCCGTCCTGCCCCTCGCCCACTCCGCTCCCTCCCAGCCCGCCATCACCCCGTCCACGACCCCGTCCACGACCTGGTCCGCCGCCGACCACGACCGGTCGCACCGCGTCCGCGGCTGGAGCGTGCCCCTCGACGAACGCGCGACCACCGACGTGGGCCAGCGGGTGCCGGGTTCGCGGACGTTCGAGACCGTCGGCGTCTCCTGGGCCTCGGGCCCCGCCCCGACGGTGGAGGTGCGCACCCGCACCCGCGGGTCGTGGACCGGATGGGTGCGGCTGGACCAGCTGAAGGACGTCGGCGACGGCATGCACCCGGTGCGGGCGACCGAGCCCCGGTGGGCCGGGCCGTCCGACGCTGTCAGGGTCCGCGTGACCGAGGGCTACCGCTCCGGGCTCGAGGTGGTCCTGGTGGACCCGGGACAGCAGGAAGCCGACGCGCCCGAGGAGGCGGCCCGTCGTACCGCCGTGGTCTCCGCTGCCCGGCAGGACCGGGCGCCGGCACCCCGGATCTTCAAGCGCGACGCCTGGGGCGCCAACGAGCGCTGGCGATCGGGCGACCCGGTGGTGATGAACACGATCAAGCAGGCGCACATCCACCACACGGCGAGCTCCAACAGCTACAGCCGCGCCGACGTGCCGGCGATCCTGCGGAGCATGTACTACTACCACACCAAGGAGCTCGGCTGGTCCGACATCGGCTACAACTTCCTGGTGGACCGGTTCGGGCGGGTGTGGCACGGCCGGGCCGGGGGCTTCAAGCGTCCGATCAGGGGCGCGCACACCCTCGGGTTCAACAACGCCTCGGTCGGGGTCGCCGCGATCGGCAACTACGAGGAGAAGGGCCCGTCCCGGGCGATGCGGCGCGGGATCGCGCACCTGATCGCGTGGAAGCTCGACAAGTACGGCCGCAACCCCACCGGGAGGATCCGGATCTCCTCGACCGGCAGCGACCGTTACCCGCGCGGGAAGTACCGGCTTCCGGTCATCGACGGGCACCGGGACACCAACTACACCGCCTGCCCGGGAGTCCGGCTGTACAAGCGCATCCCCGACCTGCGCCGACGCATCAAGAGCCGGGTGGAGAAGTTCAACTGAGCCGTCTCGCCGCCGCCGCGTGCGACGGGGAGCGGTCCGTCCCCGTTCTAGGATGAACGCACTGATCTGACGACGTCGGAGGTGACCTTGAGCTTCGACGTGCACCAGATGGACTCGGTCCTGCTCATCGGTGCCGTCGTCATGCTCGCGGCGATCCTCGCGGTCCGGGTCTCGGTCGGCGTCGGGCTGCCCAGCCTCCTGATCTACCTCTTCATGGGCGTGCTGCTCGGCGAGGCCGGCCTCGGCATCCAGTTCGAGAACGCCAGCGTCGCCCACGCCCTCGGGTTCGCGGCGCTCGTGGTCATCCTCGCCGAAGGTGGCCTCACCACCCACTGGCCCGAGATCAGGGGCTCCATGCGGACCGGGGTCGCGCTCGCCTCCGTGGGCGTCGCGGTCAGCGTCACCGTGATCGCGCTGGGGGCCCACTACGTGCTCGGGCTCGACTGGCAGCTCGCGGTGCTGCTGGGGGCGGTGACCGCGCCCACCGACGCCGCGGCCGTGTTCTCGGTGCTGCGGCGGGTGCCGCTCCCGCGCAGGCTCACCGGCGTGCTCGAGGCCGAGTCCGGGCTCAACGACGCGCCGACGGTGCTGCTGGTCACCCTGGTGAGCACCGGCGCGGCGCTGGAGCACGGTGTCCTCGGGTTCCTCGGCATCGTCGTCTACGAGCTCGCCGCCGGTGTCGCCGGGGGGCTGCTGGTCGGCTTCGGCGGGGCCTGGGTGATGCGCCGGGTGGCCCTACCGGCCTCGGGTCTGTACCCACTCGCGGTGCTCTCGTTCACGGTGCTGGCCTACGCCGGGTCCTCGGCGTTGCACGCCTCCGGGTTCGCTGCGGTGTACGCGGCCGCGCTGGTGCTCGGCAACTCCGAGCTGCCGCACCGCGCGGCCACCCGCTCGTTCGCGGAGGGGGTGGCCTGGATCGCGCAGATCGGGCTGTTCGTGATGCTCGGCCTGCTGGTCTCGCCGGGCCGGCTGTCGCTGGAGCACGTCTTGGTCGCGGTGATCACGGGCCTGATGCTCACCTTCCTCGCCCGGCCGCTGTCCGTGGTGGTGTGCGCGATCGGGCAGCGGATGAGCTGGCGAGAGCAGGCGTTCATCTCCTGGGCGGGGCTGCGCGGCGCCGTACCCATCGTGCTCGCCACGATCCCGCTGGCCGAGGAGGTCCCGCAGGCGCCCGAGCTGTTCGACATCGTGTTCGTGATGGTGGTGATCTACACGCTGCTCACCGGGCCGACGCTGCCGACCGTGGCGCGGATGCTGAGGGTCGCGCGCCGCGGGGAACCCCGCGACCTCGATGTCGAGGCGGCGCCGCTCGAGCGGATCGATGCCGACCTGCTGCAGGTCACGATCACCCGGCGCTCCCGGCTGCACGGGGTCGAGGTCGGTGAGCTGAGGCTGCCCACCGGGGCGTCGGTGTCGCTGATCGTCCGCGACGGCCAGAGCCTGGTGCCGGACGCACGCACCGTCCTGCGTCGCGGGGACGACCTGCTCGTCGTGACGCCGCGCAAGCTGCGCGAGCAGACGGAGGAACGGCTGCGCGTGGTGTCCCGGGCGGGGCGCCTCGCGGACTGGTGGGGCGGCGACTCGTCGCCGGGGACCTAGCCGGCAGCGTTCGCCCGCTGACCCCGCCGACGGGGTTCCTTGTTCGGCACGCAGACCTCCTGCGGCTCGCGCACCTTGATCCACCGCTTGGCCTGGGCCAACCTGCGGAAGTCGTTGCCGACGACCACGTCGACACCGGGGCCGAGATCCTCGTCGGCGAACAGCACCGGGGTGCCGGGACCGAACTGCAGGGCCACCAGCTTGGCCTCGAGGTCGTCGCGCTGGGTGGACCAGACCTGCACCTTGCGCACCTCGGCGTCCGACGGCGCGTTGCCGACGTTGCCTGTCTGGAAGCCGCGCCTGCGGAGCGCGTTGAGGGTGCTGTCGGCGAGCCCGGAGCGGGTCCCGCCGTTGTAGACGCTGACCAGCACCTGACTCGAGCGCAGACGTTGACCGGCGTCGACCTGCTTGGTGGTGCACACCTCGCTCGGCTCCGCGGCCGGCTCGGCCGCAGGCAGCTCCGCGGTCAGCGACCGCCAGCCCCACACAGCCCCGAGGGCGACCAGCCCGCACAGCACGAGGAGGGTGATCCCCGTGGTGAGCTCCCGTCGACCCATGACCTCAGCCTGCCACGACGTGCACGCGGGCGTGGAGAACCTGGCGTTGGTGGAGTGCCGCGCGGAGCGCCCGGTGCAACCCGTCCTCGAGGTAGAGCTCCCCGCGCCACTCGATCACGTGGGCGAAGAGGTCTCCGAAGAACGTCGAGTCCTCGTCGAGCAGGGTGGCCAGCTGGAGCGTGTCCTTGGTCGTGACCAGCTCGTCCAGCCGGACCTGGCGCGGTGGCAGCGCCGCCCACTCCCGCGGACCGAGCCCGTGGTCGGGGTAGGGGCGCCCGTCCCCCACACGCTTGAAGATCACGGGGGTGAGTGTAGTGACCCGGGCCCAGCCGCCCCCGGGGGTGGGAGCGGCCGGGCCCGTCGCCGACAGGCTGAAGGTCAGCTCTCGTCCTCGTGGTGGTGCCCCTCGCCCGCCTCGATGCCACGCCCGGTGACGGCGTCGGGGTTCGCGGCCGCCGGCGGCTCCTCGAGCGAGGAGACGTCCTGAGCGAAGGTGCCCACCGCGTAGGCCATGGCGTCGGCCATCTGCTCGAGGTAGTCCACGTTCACGTTGCCGTGCAGGCGGAACTGACGGTCGAGCTCGGCGTAGAGGTCGGCGTCCGCGCCGTCCTCGACGGGCGTCATCGAGTCGCAGGCCTGGTGGTAGCACGGGTCCCAGATGGGTCCGACCACGCCGCCGAACAGGTCCACCTGCTCCTGGGTCTTCTGGCCGTCGGACCCGGTGGCCAGGCCGCCGGCCGGGATGCCGAACTCCAGGAACGGGCCGTAGTCGCTGCGGCCGGTGAAGTCGGAGCCGATGTGGGCCAGGCCCCGGTCGTCGAAGTAGCGCTCGAAGACGTCCTCGACCTGGGCCGAGCCCTCGGGGCCCGCGCCCGCGCCAATCGCGTCGGAGTCGTCACCGTCGTAGATGCCGATGATCCCGTTGGGGGAGCCGATCATGTCGAAGTTGAGGTAGAGGGCGATCTCGTCCCGCTGCGCCTCGGACAGGTCGGCGACGTAGTGCTCGGAGCCGAGCAGCCCGAACTCCTCGGCACCCCACCAGGCGAACCGGACCTTGTTGGCGGGCTTGTGCTTGCTCAGCTGCAGCGCGGTCTCGAGCAGCGCGGAGGAGCCACTGCCGTTGTCGTTGATGCCGGGGCCGGCGTTGACGCTGTCGAGGTGTGCCCCCGCCATCACGACCCTGCCGGCGTCCCCGCCGCGGGTCTCGGCGAGCACGTTCGTGGTGGTCCGGTTCTCGCGGAGCTCCTCGAGGTCGACGGTGACGCTGACCGGTCCCGCAGCCATCCGCTCCCGCAGGTCCTTGCCCGCGTTGAGGGAGATGCCGCCGGTGGGCAGCGAGGTCGCGTCCGGTGCGCCGAGGGTGCCGTTGACGGGCTCGTCCGGCATGGTGGCGTCGTTGTTGTAGACCAGAGCCGTGATCGCGCCTGCGCCCTCCGCGTTCTGGGCCTTCTGCGCGAAGGTGCAGCCACCCCGCTGCACCAGGGCGACTGCGCCTGCGAAGGACGCGTCGAAGTCGCTCGCCTCGCAGCCCGGGGTGCCGTCCTCGGCGACGGTCGCGAGCGCGCCGGTGACACCACCCTCGGGGGTCGCGCCCGAGTAGGTCATCACGTCGACCGGGATGGACTCGCCGCCCTCGACGGTCAGCGTCTCGCGCAGCTCCTCGGTGTAGACGAACGGGAACTCCTGGACGGTCACCTGGTAGCCGGCGTCCCGGAGCAGCGCGGTGACGTGCTCCACGGACGCGTCGTAGCCGGCTGAGCTCGCGTGACGGCTGCCGCCGTTGCGGTCCGCGATCGCCTGCAGCTCGTCGAGGTGCGCCAGCACCGCGTCGACGCGGACCTGTTGCACGAGCCGGTCGGGGAGGTTCTTGTCCTTGCCCTGGGCCTGGGCCGGGGAGCCCACGGTGGTGGCGGCGAGTGCTGCGGTCGAGACGAGGGTGACGCCGACCGCGCCTCGTCGGAGCCAGCGGCCTCCGGGGTTGCCGAAGCGCATGGTTGTGTCCTTCCGAGAGAAGAGGAGCTGGGGACCCGAGACCAGCCGGTGGCGGTCTGGGCGTTTTGTCGGAGTCATTCTTAGTCGTCCGGATCACACCTGGCTAGGCTTTTGCAATGAGTGAGGACTCCTCCGCGTCCCGCCACCCAGTCGTCGACGCAGTCGCCGGTGGCTACGACTTCGCCGGACCGGCGCTCGAGCTCGGTGCGCTGATGGTGGACGCCACCGGCCTCGTCGACGTTCCTGTCCGAATCCCGCTGGGGATGCTCAACCGGCACGGTCTCGTCGCCGGGGCAACCGGGACCGGCAAGACCAAGACCCTCCAGCTGCTGGCCGAGCAGCTGTCCGCGCACGGCGTCCCCGTGTTCGCCGCCGACGTCAAGGGGGACCTCTCGGGGATCAGCGCTCCC
Source organism: Nocardioidaceae bacterium (assembly GCA_035457605.1). Taxonomy (GTDB): domain Bacteria; phylum Actinomycetota; class Actinomycetes; order Propionibacteriales; family Nocardioidaceae; genus Nocardioides_C. Next base: position 7,820 of record DATIBI010000236.1, on the reverse strand, counting down.
GGTGAGGAGAGTCCGAGGATCACCGAGCGAGCTGCCTCCGTCGGGCAGCCGTGGCAGGCCAGGGCGTTCCCGGTGGAGTTCTTCGCGATCGGAGGCCAGGGCACCGGGATCCCGCTGCGAGCCACGATGTCCTCGTTCGGGCCGACCCTCCTGTCGAAGGTCCTCGGGCTCAACGCCACCCAGGAGTCGTCGCTCGGGCTGGTCTTCCACTATGCCGACCAGGCGGGGCTGCCGCTGCTCGACCTGGCCGACCTGCGGGCGGTGGTGCAGTTCCTGGTCTCCGACGAGGGCAAGGCCGACCTGAAGACCCTCGGCGGGCTGTCGTCCTCGACCGCCGGGGTGATCCTCCGGGAGCTGATCACCTTCGCCGACCAGGGTGCCGACGCGTTCTTCGGGGAGCCGGAGTTCGAGACCGCTGACCTGATGCGCACGACGGACGCGGGACTGGGCGTGGTGTCGCTCGTGGAGCTGCCCGACCTCCAGGACCGGCCTGCGGTGTTCTCCACCTTCCTGATGTGGCTGCTCGCGGACCTGTTCAACGACCTGCCCGAGGTGGGCGACGTCGACAAGCCCGAGCTGGTGTTCTTCTTCGACGAGGCTCACCTGCTGTTCAAGGACGCCTCGAAGGACTTCCTCGAGGCCATCGCCCAGACCGTGCGGCTGATCCGGTCCAAGGGGGTGGGCGTCTTCTTCGTGACCCAGAGCCCCACCGACGTGCCGGACGACGTGCTCGGGCAGCTCGGCTCGCGGATCCAGCACCAGCTGCGCGCGCACACCCCCAACGACGCCAAGGCGCTCAAGGCGACGGTGTCCACCTACCCGCACTCCGCCTACGACGACCTGGGGCGGGTGATCACCTCGCTCGGCATCGGCGAGGCGGTGGTCACGGTGATGGACGAGCGGGGGGCTCCCACACCGGTCGCCTGGACCCGGCTGCGGGCACCGGAGTCGCTGATGGGTCCCGCCGACCCGGAGTCGATGGCGGCGGTCGTGAGCGGGTCGCCGCTGCACGCGAAGTACGCCGCGCCGGTCGACCGGGAGTCGGCCCGGGAGCGCCTCGCGGCCAAGCTGGAGGCGGGCGCCCGGTCCGCACGTTGGGAGCAGTCCGGGGCGGAGGACCGGGTCCCCTACCCGAGGTCTCCGCGGACCCCGCGCGCTCCGCGTCAGGAGGACGGCAGCGTCGTCCACGACATCCTCAGCTCCGAGGTGACCAAGGACCTCGTCCGCACTGCGGCCCGGGAGATACTCCGCGGGGTGTTCGGCACCGGCCGCCGGCGCTGAGAATGACCCCTCACTAGCCCCAACGGGTCAGGACTCCACGATCTGAGTCACCTACCGTCGAAACACACGCCGGAGGGGAATCAGATGGCTGTCAGACGTGAGGTCGTCGCTGTCGTCGTGCTCGTGGTGGCGCTGATGGCCGCGGTCGTCGGGGTCCGGGCGCTGGCGTCCGACGACCCGCGGTCCGCCGCGGGCCGGACCGACCGGGCAGGTGGGCCGGTCACGGCCAGCGCGGAGACCGAACCGATGCCGGAGGACGGCGACTCCGCGGACGACCCGGCGATCTGGGTGCACCCCCGGAAGCGCGCGCTGAGCACGGTGATCGGCACCGACAAGCTCGGCGGCCTCGCGGTCTACGGGCTCGGCGGCAGGCGTCTCCACTACTACTCCGACGGCGAGATCAACAACGTCGACCTGCGCTACGGATTCCCGCTGGCGGGTCGGCGCGTGGCGCTGGTGGTGGCGAGCAACTACGACTCGAGCAACAGCATCCGGGTGTACCGGGTGAACCCCAGGAACCGGGGACTGGTGTACGTCGCCGCCCGGACCCTGACCGTGGGCGGGGACCTCTACGGGATCTGCATGTATCGCAGCCCGGTCAACGGTCGGTACTACGCCTTCGCCACGATGAAGGACGGCGAGGTGGAGCAGTGGCGGCTGTTCGGCACGCGTGCCGGCAAGGTCGACGCCCGCCGGGTGCGCTCGTTCGACGTGGGCTCGGTGACCGAGGGGTGCGTCGCGGACGACCGGCTGCGCCGGTTCTACGTCGCCGAGGAGGACCGGGGGATCTGGCGGTACGGCGCCGAGCCCGGTGCCGGCGCGTCACGGGTCCGGGTGGACCGCACGGGCAGCGGTGGCCACCTCACCGCGGACGCAGAGGGGCTGACCATCTACCGTGCCAAGGGCAAGCGCGGCTACCTGCTCGCGTCGAGCCAGGGCAGCAGCGACTACACCGTCTATCGCCGCGGCGGCGCGAACCACTACCTGGGACGGTTCTCGATCGCTGCCGGGCGGGTGGACGGCACCGACACCACCGACGGCATCGACGTGCTCAGCGCGAGGCTCGGTCCCACGTTCAAGCAGGGGCTGTTCGTGGCCCAGGACAACACCAACCCCGGCGGGAACCAGAACTTCAAGCTGGTGCCGTGGCAGAGGGTCGCGTACCACTTCGGGCCCGACCTGATCATCGACCCCACGACAGACCCGGCCGAGTAGGTCTCATCCGACGTGCCACGCAAAGCGTGGCGATGGTTGCTTGGCCGCCCCAAGGACTTTTATCCGCTCTTGCCGTGTGATGTTCCACTTTGTGTGACCCGAACATGCCATGTCCCGCTCCTCGGACTTCCGCCTACCTTCGGACGGCAAGGTCATCGAACAGGGGTGGTGTCACATGGGGGCTTCGTCAGCGCGTGCATGGGTTAGCAAGCTCTTGGCGTTGGTGCTCGGGGTCGGGACGATCGTGGTGCTCACGCAGTCCTCAGCGGTCGCGCGGACCTACGCGGAGACCGTGGTCGCGGACGGGGCGGTCAGCTACTGGCGGCTCGGAGAGCTGTCCGGCGCGACGGCGGCCGACTCTGCGGGGTCGAACCCCGGGAGCTACCAGGGCGGGGTGACGCTCGGCGAGCCCGGGGCGCTCACCGGCGACAGCAACACCTCCATGCTGCTGACTGGCAACGACGGGCGGATGCAGGTGCCGAGCGCGTCGAACCTCAACTTCACCGGGGACTTCACCCTGGAGGCGTGGGCCCGGCCGAACAGCCTGAGCGGGAGCACCCAGGCCGTGATGCACAAGGGCGGCACGTCCGGCACGCGGAGCTGGCAGTACCGGCTGAGCGTGGCGTCCAACGGCCGCTGGCGGGGCGTGGTCTACGTGAACCAGAACGCCTACAACGTCACCTCGACCGCCACCGCGTCGACGACGGCGTTCTCGCACGTGGTGATGGTCAAGGCGGGCAACCGGATCACGCTGTTCGTCAACGGCGCGCAGGCGGACACTCGGACCTTCTCCGGCTCCGTGAACACCAGCACCGGCCAGCTCGCTCTCGGACGCACCGGCTCGACCTCGAGCGACTACTTCCGCGGCGGCATCGACGAGGCGGCGGTGTACAACCGCGCGCTCACCGCCGCCGAGGTGGCGAACCACCACCAGCTCGGCACGACCGCAGAGCCGCCGGACGCCCCGGTCGCGGACTTCACCGCCTCTCCCACCAGCGGGACCGCTCCGCTGAACGTGGTGTTCAGCGACACCTCCACCGGCAACCCCTCGTCGTGGGCCTGGGACTTCGGTGACGGGTCGTCGTCCACGGTGCAGAACCCGACCCACCAGTACACCCAGGCAGGCACCTACACGGTCTCGCTGACGGTCTCCAACGCCGGCGGCAGTGACGTGGAGACCAAGACGAACCTGATCACCGTGTCACCGGCCCCCGAGCCGACGTCGGCCGACTTCACCGGCTCACCGACCTCGGGAGTGGCCCCGCTGGAGGTCTCCTTCACCGACACCTCGACCGGAGCGCCGACCTCGTGGTCGTGGAGCTTCGGTGACGGTGGTACGTCGACCCAGCAGAACCCGACGCACGTGTACGACGAGCCGGGCACGTACACCGTCGCGCTCACCGCGAACGGACCGGGTGGCGCCGACACGGAGACCAAGACCGGCTACATCACGGTCACGGCTGCCCCCGTGGCTCCCACTGCGTCGTTCACCGCCTCACCCACCAGCGGGACGGCACCGCTCACGGTGTCCTTCACCGACACCTCGACCGGAGCGCCGACGTCGTGGTCGTGGGACTTCGGTGACGGTGGTACGTCGACCCAGCAGAACCCGACGCACGTGTACGACGACCCGGGTACCTACACGGTGACGCTGACGGCGACGAACGGCCAGGGCAGCGACACCGTCACCCGGACCAACCTGATCACCGTCTCCGCGGTGCAGGCGCCGGTCGCCTCGTTCACCGCGACACCGACTAGCGGGACGGCACCGCTGACGGTCGCCTTCACCGACACCTCCACGAACAGCCCGACGTCGTGGTCGTGGGACTTCGGGGACGGCGGCACCTCGACCGCACAGAACCCCTCCCACGAGTACGCCGAGCCGGGCACCTACACGGTCGTGCTCACCGCCACGAACGCCGGCGGGAGCGACACGGTCACCCGGACCGACCTGATCCAGGTCAGCGAGGCGCCGGCCGGGCCGGTGTACCGCGACGTGGTGCTCGGTGACGGGCCGGTCGGCTACTGGCGGCTCGGGGAGACCAGCGGCACCTCGGCCGCCGACGAGACCGGTGCGCCGCCGGGCACGCTGGTCGGTGGGATCACCACCGGGCTCGCGGGCGCGCTCACCGGCGACCCCAACACCGCGATGCGGTTCAACGGCTCGACGGGCTACGCCCAGGTCAACAACCGGTCGAACCTGAACTTCACCAGCGGTGACTTCAGCATCGAGGCGTGGGCCCAGCCGGAGGCGCTCACGAGCATGGCCGTGCTCCAGAAGGGCGGCACCGGCGGCTACTCCAGCTGGCAGTACCGGCTGAGCGTCACCTCGACCGGCCGGTGGCGAGGCACCGTGTTCGTCGGCGGCAGCAACATCACCGTCACGTCGCCCGCTGCGCCGTCCACGACGAAGTGGACCCACCTGGTCCTGGTGCGGTCCGGCACGAGCCTTCGGTTGTTCGTCGACGGCGTGCAGGTCGCCACCACCACGTTCACCGGCAACGTGAACACCAGCACGGGAATGCTCGCGCTTGGCCGTTCCGGCGCCAGCTCGAGCGACTACTTCCGCGGTGGCATCGACGAGGTCGCGATCTACCCGACGGCGCTGACCGCCGCGCAGATCGACGAGCACTACGACGCCGCCACGACGGGCGGGCCCCCGCCGCCGCCGGACGGCGAGGCGCCGACGGTCCAGCTGACCAACCCGGTGGACGGCGCGTCCTACACCACGTCCCAGACCGTCGACGTGACCGCGACGGCCACGGACAACATCGGGGTGAGCCGCGTGGAGTTCTACGACGGCGGCACGCTGCTCGGCACGGACACCACGAGCCCCTACAGCGTGCCCTGGCAGCTCACATCGGCCGCCAACGGGAGCCACACCATCACGGCCAGGGCGTTCGACGCCGCGGGTAATAGCACCACCTCGAACGCCGCGACCGTCACCGTCTCCATCTCGGCACCCGGGCCGATCACGCCAACGGTGGAGACCGACCCGATGCCGAACTCGGGTGACTCCGCCGACGACTCCGCGATCTGGGTGCACCCCACGAACCCGTCGCTGAGCACCGTCATCGGCACGGACAAGCAAGGCGGGATCGCGGTCTACGACCTGAGCGGGAACGAGCTCTTCTACTACTCGGGCGGCGAGATCAACAACGTCGACATCCGGTACGGCTTCCCGCTCGGCGGCGGGCAGGTCGACCTGGTCGCGGCCAGCAACTACGACAACACCAACAGCATCGCTCTGTGGCGGGTCGACCCGACCACACGCGGTCTGGTGCCGGTGGCCGCCCGGACGATCGGGATCGGTGCCGAGATCTACGGGATGTGCATGTACCACAGTGCGGTCGACGACGAGTTCTACGCGTTCGCGACGGTGCGCTCCGGCGGCGTACAGCAGTGGCGGCTGTTCGACAACGGCTCGGGCCAGGTCGACGCGACGCGGGTCCGGTCGTTCTCCCTCACCTCCATCACCGAGGGATGTGTGGCTGACGACGAGCTCGGCCACCTGTACGTCAGCCAGGAGGACGTCGGCATCTGGAAGTACGGCGCCGAGCCAGGCGCCGGCACCACCCGGACCCAGGTGGACAGCACCAGCGCGAGCGGGAACCTGGACGCGGACGTGGAGGGCCTGACGATCTACTACGGCTCGGGCGGCACCGGCTACCTCATCGCCTCCAGCCAGGGCAGCAGTGACTTCGTGGTCTACCGCCGGGAGTCGACCAACGCGTTCGTCACTCGCTTCGGGATCGTGAGCGGTGCCATCGACGGGGTCTCGGTCACGGACGGCATCGACGTGGCCAGCGTCCCGCTCGGGTCCGGGTTCCCGGAAGGCGTGTTCGTCGCGCAGGACAACACCAACACGGGCGGCAACCAGAACTTCAAGCTGGTGCCATGGGGGACCGTCGCCAGAGGAACGACGCCGAACCTGACCATCGACACGTCACAGAACCCCCGGCTGCGCTGAGCGAGGCGTCGCGCGGGCACCGGCCCGGGGGAGACCCTCCTCCTGGGCACGGTGCCCCCGCTGCGGCACAGTGGAACCGGCGGGTGCGACCCGCGCAGGGAGGTGCGCATGTCCGGCGTGCTGGTGACCGACCTCTACGAGGCGTCCATGGCCCTGGTCTACCTCGACCGGGGGATGACGGAAGAGGCCACCTTCAGCCTGTTCGTGCGCGACCTGCCCCGGGACCGGGGGTTCCTGGTCGCGGCGGGGCTGGAGTCGGTCCTCTGCTTCCTGGAGAGCCTCGAGGTGGGACCGGAGGACGTCGCCGGGTTCGCGGCCGCGTTCGGCCGGACCGACCGTGAGGTCGAGGCACTGGGCGGGCTGCGCTTCACCGGCGATGTGTGGGCGGTGCCCGAAGGACGCGTCGTCCTGGCCGGGGAACCGCTCGTGGAGGTGACCGCACCCCTGCCGGAGGCGCAGCTGGTCGAGACCTTCCTGCTCAACCAGGTCAACCACCAGACGCTGCTGTGCTCCAAGGCAGCCCGGGTCCGGCTGGCAGCCGGCGGACGCCCGGTCATCGACTTCGGTCTGCGCCGCAGCCAGGGAGTCGAGGCGGGGATGCATGCGGCTCGGGCAGCGGCGATCGCCGGGCTGACCGCGACCAGCAACGTCGCCGGTGCGCTGCGGTACGGCCTGCCGGCGACCGGGACGATGGCGCACTCTTTCGTCGAGGCGTTCGAGGACGAACGCGAGGCGTTCCGCGTGTTCGCCGAGTCTGCTCTCGGGCCGGTGACGCTGCTGGTCGACACCTACGACACGCCGCGAGGTGTCACCCGGGCCGCGGAGGTGCTCCGCGCGGTGGACGCCGACCGGCCGGTCGGGGTGCGGCTGGACAGCGGAGACCTCGGACTGCTCGCCGTCCGAGCACGCGCCCTGCTGGACGAGGCGGGCCTGTCCCGGGCGCGGGTGGTGGTCAGCGGAGGCCTGGACGAGTTCGACGTGCACGACCTCGTGGCCTCCGGAGCGCCGGTGGACGTGTACGCCGTCGGCACGAAGGTGGCGACGTCGGCGGACGCGCCGTACCTCGACAGCGCCTACAAGCTGGTCGAGTACGCCGGCCGGCCGGTGATGAAGCTGTCGACCGGGAAGGTGACCCATCCGGGCGCCAAGCAGGTCTTCCGGCGCCGCGGTGTGCGGGACGTGCTCGGGACCAGGGACGAGGCGGTGCCGGACGGGGCCGAGCCCCTGCTCGAGCCGCTGATGCGGGGCGGGCGGCGCGTGGCCCCGAAGGTGTCACCGGCCGAGGTGGTGAGGGCGGCACGGCAGCGGCTGGACCGCGACCTGGAGGCGCTGCCGGAGCAGATGCGCCGGATCC
>DATIBI010000235.1:0-5039 GCA_035457605.1 Nocardioidaceae bacterium | reverse complement strand
CACGAGGAACTCGACCGACTCCCCTTCGGCCCCCGCCTCCGCGACGACCTCGCGCGCGGCCTCCTCGAAGACCCGGATGAACTCCCGGCCGATCACCTTGCGCTTCTGCTCCGGGTCGGTCACGCCGGCGAGCGCGTCCAGGAACCGCTTCGCGGCGTCGGCGACCTTGAGGCGTACGCCGGTGGCCGCCACGAAGTCGCGCTCCACCTGCTCGGCCTCGCCCTTGCGCAGCAGGCCGTGGTCGACGAACACACAGGTGAGCTGGTCGCCGATGGCGCGCTGCACGAGCGCCGCGGCGACGGCGGAGTCGACGCCGCCGGAGAGCCCGCAGATCGCGCGCTTGTCGCCGACCTGGGTGCGGATGTGCTCGATCTGCTCCTCGACGATGTTCACCATCGTCCAGGTGGGCCGGCAGCCGGCGATGGTGTGCAGGAAGTGGGTGAGCACCGCCTGCCCGTGCTCGGTGTGCATCACCTCGGGGTGCCACTGCACACCGGCCAGGCGCCGGTCGAGGTCCTCGAAGGCGGCCACCGGGGAGCCGGCGGACGTGGCCAGCGCGGTGAAGCCCTCGGGGGCGGCGACGACCGAGTCGCCGTGGCTCATCCAGACCCGGTGCGCGGTGGGTACGTCGGACAGCAGCGTGCCCGCCTCGGTGACGCTGACCGGGGTCCGGCCGTACTCGGAGACCCCGGTCCGACGTACCTCTCCGCCGAGGGCCAGCGCCATGGCCTGGAAGCCGTAGCACATGCCGAACACCGGGACCCCGGCGCTGAAGATCTCCGAGCTAACTGCGGGCGCGCCGGGCTCGTAGACCGACGACGGCCCACCGGACAGGATGATCGCCTTCGGCCGACGGGCGAGCAGGTCCGCGACCGGGGTCGTGTGCGGCACGATCTCGGAGTAGACGCGCGCCTCGCGAACGCGGCGGGCGATGAGCTGGGCGTACTGCGCCCCGAAGTCGACGACGAGAACGAGGTCGTGGTCGGTGGTCACCGTGGGCCTTTCCGGCGGTGGGGAGCTGGCGCCGCCGAGGCCGGCGGAACCCCGATTCTATCGGCGCGCCGCGACCTGGGCACATGCAGGGAGGGAGCGGCGCTCACCCCGGGTTCTCCGCGTCCGGGGCGGGGTCCTCCGGCCCCGGACGGGAGGCGGTTGCGGCGCGGTCGGGAGGCGTCGGCGGAAATCGTGAGAAAAGTTGTAGAACCGGCGTAACCCCTCCTCCGGCGCCTCGTTGTGCAGGGCGGATCCGGCGGCTTTGCTCCCTCCCAGGCCGGGTCCCGCAGTCCGTGCACTGTCCAGCAGTTGCGTGGACGGGTTCAGGGCCCGACCACCCTCCCTCCCCGGTCGGGCCCTGAGTCATGTCCGGGCCCGGTTACGAAGTCACTCCCGCCCCGATGAGGAGTCGCTCCGGTGGTCGCGCGCCAGCCGGACCGAGCTCTCGAGACTGACGCAGCGACCCTTTGACGGGGGGTCAGGAGACGCCGACGATGGGCAGCCGCAGGGCGCCGGGCGCAGCGTCGGGAACCGCTGGCGAGGCGGGCGTGACCGGGGCGATCCGGCGGTACGGCCTGCCGAGCTCGGGCCGCGGGTCGGCCTCTCCCTTGTTCGGCCAGAACGCCATCGCCCGCTCGGCCTGCGCGGTGATCGTCAGCGACGGGTTCACCCCCAGGTTCGCCGAGATCGCCGACCCGTCCACGACGTGCAGCCCGGGATGGCCGAACACCCGCTGGTAGGGGTCGATCACGCCCGTCTCCGGGGTCTCGCCGATCGTGCAGCCGCCGATGAAGTGTGCGGTGAGCGGGCGGTTGAACGGCTCCCCGATCGACCCGCCGGGGCGGCCGCCGATCACCTCGGCGATCTTGCGCACCGCCCGGTTCGCCACCGGGATCCAGGTCGGGTTGGGCGTGCCGTGGCCCTGCCGCGAGGACAGGTGCCAGCGTCCGGTCAGCCGGCTGCGCTTGGAGAAGGTGGTGATCGAGTTGTCGATGGTCTGCATGACCAGGGCGATCACCGTGCGCTCGGACCAGTGCCGCATGTCGTAGAGGTCCAGGACGTTGCCCTTCTCCTTCCACATCTCCTGCAGCCACACCCGCCAGCGTGGCAACGGCCCGTCCCCGTCGGTGAGCACGGTCTGCAGCAGCGACATCACGTTGCTGCCCCTGCCGTAGCGCACCGGCTCGATGTGGGTGTCCTCGTCGGGGTGGAAGGAGGACGTGATCGCCACGCCCTGGCTGTAGTCGACCGTGGTGTCCGGCGCGATCGCCCCGAGGATCGACTCGGAGTTGGTCCGCGACAGGTAGCCCAGCCGGTCGGACAGCCTCGGCAGGTGGCCCTCGTCGCGCATCCGGTGCAGCAGCCGCTGCGTGCCCAGGGCGGAGGCGGAGAACACCACCTGCTCCGCGGTGAGGGTACGCCGGGCGCTCCCCCGTGCCAGCTTCGCCTTGGTGAACCGCACCGACACGTCGTAGCCGCCACCGGGACGCGGACGGACCCGCTCGACCGTGGTCAGCGGGTGCACGCGAGCGCCCTTGGTCTCGGCGAGGTACAGGTAGTTCTTCACCAGCGTGTTCTTTGCGTTGTGCCGGCAGCCGGTCATGCACTCGCCGCAGCCCAGGCAGGTGTTGCGGTCCGGGCCCGCGCCGCCGAAGTAGGGGTCGGCGGTCCGCTCCCCCTTGGCCTGCTCGGGGCCGCCGAAGAAGACCCCGACCGGAGTGGGGTGGAACGTCTCGCCCACGCCCATGTCGTTCGCGACCTTCTCCATCACGTCGTCGGCGGGCGTGCGGAGCGGGTTCTGCACCACGCCCAGCATCCGCTTGGCCTGGTCGTAGTAGGGGGCGAGCTCGTCCTGCCAGTCGGTGATGTCCCGCCACTGCGGGTCCTGGTAGAACGCCGGCAGCGGCTCGTAGAGGGTGTTCGCGTAGACCAGCGATCCTCCGCCGACTCCGGCACCGGAGACGATCAGGCAGTCCTTGAGGCTGTCGATGCGCTGGATGCCGTAGCAGCCGACCTCGGGCCGGAACAGGAACCGGGTGATGTCGAACGACGTCCGGGCGAAGTCCTCGTCCTCGAACCGTGCGCCGGCCTCGAGCACGCCGACCCGGTAGCCCTTCTCGGTCAGTCGGAGCGCGGTGACCGATCCACCGAAGCCGGACCCGATGACCAGGACGTCGTAGTCGAGCTCGTCTCCCACCGGACCCTCACTTCCGTCCGAGCTTGTTCATCAGGCGCAGGTTCGCCGTCATCACCTTGGCGTAGGTCTTGTCGCTCATCCCGAGCATCGGCCCGAACCGGACCAGCCGCTGGGTGGCCACGGACTGGCTCTCGGTGTACCGGTGGATGCCCTCCGCCCCCTGGCGCCGGCCCATCCCGGACTGCCGCATCCCGCCCATCGGCGAGTCGATGCTGGCGAAGGTCGCCCCGAACGCCTCGTTGACGTTGACCGTGCCGCACTTGATCTGCCGGGCGAGCTCCCGCGCGCGCTTCCCGTCCTGGGAGTAGATCGAGGCGTTCAGGCCGTAGTCACCGTCGTTGGCGCGGGCCACCGCCTCGGCCTCGTCGTGGAAGCGGTAGAGCGAGATGACCGGCCCGAAGGTCTCCTCACCGAAGCAGGTCATCTCCGGCGTGACTCCCTCGAGGATGGTCGGCTCGTAGAAGTAGGGACCGAGGTCGGGCCGTGCCCGTCCGCCGGTGAGCACGCGAGCGCCCTTGGCGACCGCGTCATCGACGTGCGCGACCACGGTGTCGAGCTGCTGCTGGGAGATCAGCGAGCCCATGTCACTGCCCCAGTCGAGGCCGGCGCGGAGGTTCATCGCCTCGGTGCGCTCCACGAACCGGCGGACGAACCGGTCGTAGACCTGGTCGGCGACGAAGAGCCGTTCCATGGACACGCACAGCTGGCCGGCGTTGGAGAACGCGGCGCGGACCGCACCCTCGGCGGCACGGTCGACGTGGGCGTCCCGGAGCACGAGGATGGGGTTCTTCCCACCGAGCTCGAGCGAGCAGCCGATCAGCCGGTCGGCGCACTGCTTGGCGACGATCCTGCCGGTCGCGGTGGAGCCGGTGAAGCAGACGTAGTCGGAGCGTTCGATCATCGGGCCGCCGAGCTCACGCCCGGGTCCGGCCACCACCTGCCACAGGTCCGCGGGGAAGCCTGCCTCCTCGAGCAGCTGCACGCCGAGCAGCGCGGACAGCATGGTCTGGGCGTCGGGCTTGTGCACCACGGCGTTGCCGGCGAGGAGCGCGGGCAGCCCGTCGCACAGCGCCATCGTGAACGGGTAGTTCCACGGCGAGATGACGCCGACCACGCCCTTGGGGACGCGGTTGACCTCGACCCGGGTCAGGCCGGGCACGACGCCGGCCTTGCGGCTGGTGTCGAGATGCTCGTGCGCAGTCCGGGCGTAGTAGCGCGCGGTGAGTGCGACGTGCAGCGGCTCGTCGAAGGCGTGCTTGCGGGCCTTGCCCGACTCCCAGCACACCAGGTCGATGATCTCGTCCTGCCGCTCGAGGATCAGGTCGTGCAGCCGCAGCAGCCGCTCCGCCCGCTCGTCGAGGGAGGTTCGCGCCCAGGCCTCCTGCGCCCGCCGGGCCCGCTTGTAGGCCTGCGCCACGTCGGCCGCGCTCGACTGCGGGATGCGGGCCAGCACCTGGCCGTTGAAGGGGCAGTACGTCGGCACGGCCTCCCCGGTCGACGACACGATCCGGTCGGTCAGCGACCGCACCGCGGAGGGTTCGAGCGCATAGCTGGCGGCGGGGACGTGCTCGGGGTCCTGCGGGCCTGCGACGCCGAGGCCGGAGACGGGCTCAGGGCTGGAGTTCATATACCGAGAGTATGTGACCGCGGTCTCAAGGACTACCCCTGGGTAACCACTGAGAGCGCCGTCACACTCGCCGGCCGCGCCGGCCCAGCCGGAAAACGGCAGCACAAACGACTGGAGGCCACCCCGGGTGTGGGGTGGCCTCCAGCGAAATGTTTGTCCGGCGACGTCCTACTCTCCCACACACTCCCGTGTGCAGTACCATCGGCGCTGAAAGGCTTAACT
>DATIBI010000234.1:0-12995 GCA_035457605.1 Nocardioidaceae bacterium | reverse complement strand
CCTGGCCCCTGGCGCGAGCCCGACCGTCACCGGTTGAGATTTCACGCCCGACGTCTGGTCAACCCCTAGGACCGACCTGCCATGGTGAGAGGCATGGCTGCGAACGACCTCCCTCACCTGCCCACAGGATTCGAGCTCGGCGCGAGCACCGCGTCGTACCAGATCGAGGGGGCCGTGGACGCCGACGGCCGGGGGCGCAGCGTGTGGGACACCTTCACCGCCGAGCCGGGCAGGATCGTGGACGGCAGCAGCGGCGCCACGGCCTGCGACCACTACCACCGCTACGCCGAGGACGTCGCCCTGATGCGCGACCTGGGCCTGGACGGTTACCGGTTCTCGATCGCCTGGCCGCGGATCCAGCCCGACGGCAGCGGCCGGGCCAACGCCGCAGGCCTGGACTTCTACGACAGGCTGGTCGACGAGCTGCTCGCGGCCGGGGTCAAGCCGATGGCGACGCTGTTCCACTGGGACCTGCCCCAGGCGCTCGAGGACGACGGCGGCTGGCTGAACCGGGCGACCGCCGAGCGCTTCGCGGAGTACGCCACCCTGGTCGGGATGCGGCTCGGCGACCGGGTGGCGCACTGGGTGCCGGTCAACGAGCCGAACGTGGTGACCATGCTCGGCTACGGGTTCGGGATCCACGCACCCGGGAAGAAGCTGCAGCTCGACGCGCTGCCGGTGGCGCACCACCTGCTGCTCGGTCACGGCAAGGCGGTCCAGGCGCTGCGCGCCGTGAACGCGGCCAGCATCGGCACCGCCACCAGCCACACCCCGGTCTGGGCGGCCACCGACAGCGCCGAGGACAAGGAGGCGGCCGCCGCCTACGCCACGCTGTGGAACCGGCTGTTCTCCGACCCGGTCCTGCGCGGCAGCTACCCGGAGGGGTTCGCCGCGCTGATGCCCGGTCCGGTCGAGGAGGACCTGGCCACGATCAGCGCCCGCCTCGACTTCTACGGGGTGAACTACTACAACCCCGTACGGGTCGCCGGGTCGTCCACCCCCGCGCCGGAGAACGCGCTGATGTCGGGTGAGGGCATGCCGTTCGTGCTGCTGCCGGTGGAGGGCTACCCGACCACGGACTTCGACTGGCCCGTCGTACCCCACGGGCTGCGTGACCTGCTGGTGATGATGCACCAGGAGTACGACGGGCTGCTGCCGCCGGTCTACGTCACCGAGAACGGGTGCGCCTACAACGACGAGCCCGGCCCCGACGGCGCGGTGCACGACCAGCGGCGCATCGACTACCTGGACGGCCACCTCCGCGCCGTGGGCGAGGCGATCACCGCCGGCGTCGACGTGCGCGGCTACTACACCTGGTCGCTGATCGACAACTTCGAGTGGGCCGAGGGGTACACCAAGCGGTTCGGGCTGGTGCACGTGGACTACGAGACCCAGAAGCGGACGCCGAAGGACTCCTACGCGTGGTACGCCGACGTGATCGCCGCGCACCGGGCAGCCCGATGAGCCGGGATGCTGGACCAACCTGAGGAGGAGACCTCGTGAACAAGACCGTGGCCCTCGCGCTCGGCGGGCTGATGCTCGTGGTGGGCGCGGTGTGGACCTTCCAGGGGCTCGGCTACCTCGAGGGGAGCCCGATGACCGGCCAGCCGGTCTGGGCGATCCTCGGACCGTTGCTCGCCGGGTTCGGGGTCGCGCTGATCCTGGTCGGGTTCCGCGGGCCCGGCTCGGGTCGTCGCTGAGCCGGGGCGTGGGGGTCAGGCGGCCGTCGTACCGAACGGGAACGACTCGACCGTGTGGCCCGCCCCCTCCTCCCACCAGTACAGCGCCGCCTCCCGGGCGTGCGCGGTGATCGGAAGCCGCGAGGCCAGGGCCGTCGCGAGTGCGTCGGTGTCCTCGCCGTCGGGCAGCGGCACGGACAGGTGCGGCACGACCTCGTCGAAGCGGCCCTCGTAGGGCGGGTACTCCGGGAACCGCCGGTGCAGCTCGAGGGTGAGCTGGCGGAACGGCGCGGCCGGTGCCGGAGTGAGGTACGTCGGACCGGAGGGGAACCGGGAAACGCGGGTGAGCCGGAACTCGAACGGCAGCACGTCGGCGAAGAACGACCGCAGCTCCGAGAGCAGCCCCTCGTCGATCGCCTCCTTCGGCGCGAACGGTCCGAGCAGCGTGACGTGCGCGGCGATCTCGTCCGGGTCCGGGCTGAGGTCCTGCGGGGACCGCCGCGCCAGCCGCGGGCGGACCACGAACTCGGCCTCGGGGACCGGGACCATCAGCAGGGAGTGCGCCATGCGCCCTGTTCTACCGCACCCTGTTCCACCGCACCCGGTCTCAGCCGGATGACAGGGTGCGGTCGAGGTGGCCGGCGACAGCGGCGCCGAACTCCTCGGGCCGGGCCAGGTTCACCACGTGTGCGGCACCGGCGACCACCACCAGGTCTGCCCCGGGGATGCCCTCGGCGAGCGCCCGCGCGGCGTCCGGCGGGGTGACCGGGTCCTGGTCGCCGACGACGACCCGGGTGGGGGTGGTGACCTCGGCGAGCCGGTCGGTCGCGTCGAACGTGGCGAGTGCCTCGCAGCACGCCGCGTAGCCCGTGGGGGAGGTCTCCACGAACGTCTCCATCACGTCGGCGACCACCTCGGGGTGGGCCTCGCGGAACTCGGAGGTGAACCAGCGTTCCTGCGTCGTCGGGACCAGCCAGCGCAGCCCGTCGCTGCGGACCAGGTCGGCCCGCTCGTGCCAGGTGGTCGGGTCGCCGAACCGCGCCGCCGCACCGGCGAGCACCAGCGATGCGAGCCGGCCGGGGTGCTCGAGCGCCAGGGCCAGGCCGATGCCCGAGCCCAGGGACAGCCCGACGTAGCCGAAGCGCTCCAGCTCGAGCTCGTCGGCGACGGCCACCACGTCGGCGGCCAGCTGGCTCATCGAGTACGGGCCGGGCGGGGCCGGGGACACGCCGTGCCCACGGACGTCGAGACGCACGACGTGGTAGCGGCGGGCGAGGGTGTCGGCCGGCGAGTCCCACAGCGACAGGGCGCTGCCGAGCGGGCCGCCGAGCAGGACGGCCGGTGCGTCCGGGTCACCCTGCGTGTAGTGGTTGAGCCTCACCGTCTGGGTGGTCACCCCTGTCACGGTAGCCACGTGTGAGCAGACCGGGCCAGGGGCGGCGTGCAAAGTCTCTAGGCTGAGCCCATGGGTGTCGGTCACGGGCACGGTCGTCGCAAGGGCGGCCACGGGCACGGGCACGGTCACGGCCACGGTCACGCGGCCGGACGGGCGGAGGACCGCTCCCGGCTGCGCCTGGTGCTGGTCGTCACCGGTGTGGTCGTGGTCGCCGAGCTGGTGGGTGCCTGGCTGAGCGGGTCGCTCGCGCTGCTCGCCGACGCCGGCCACATGGTCACGGACGGAGCGGCCGTCGCGCTGGCGCTGTCGGCGTCCTACGTGGCCACGGTCCCGCCGACCACCCGCCGCACCTTCGGCCTGCACCGCGCGGAGATCCTCGCCGCCCTCGCGAACGCGGTGGTGCTGCTGGGTGTGTGCACCTACCTGCTCTTCGCGGGGATCCGCCGCCTGGTCGACCCGGTCGCCGTGGACGCCGGGCTGATGCTGTGGTTCGCGCTGGCCGGTCTCCTCGCGAACGCGGTGTCGCTGGCGCTGCTCCGGGGACGCAAGGACGCCTCGCTGAACATGCGGGGGGCCTACCTGGAGGTGCTCAGCGACCTGCTCGGCTCGGTGGCGGTGATCGTCGCGGCGCTGGTCGTGCTCGCCACCGGCTTCACCCGGGCGGACTCGCTGGCGTCGCTGCTGATCGCCGCGCTGATCCTGCCGCGGTCGTTCTCGCTGCTGCGGGAGGCCCTCGAGGTGCTGCTCGAGGCCACCCCGCGCCACGTCGACCTCGACGACGTCCGCGCGCACCTGGCCCGGGTCCCCGGCGTGGTGGACGTGCACGACCTGCACGCCTGGGCGATCACCAGCGGGATGCCGATGCTCTCGGTGCACGTCACCGTCACCGACGAGGTGCTCGCCGCCCGCGGGGTGGGCTCGCTGCTCGACGAGTTCAGTGACTGCGTGGCTGCGCACTTCGACGTCGAGCATGCGACGTTCCAGATCGAGCCCGAGTCGCACCGTGAGCACGAGAACCTCGGCGAGGTCGAGCACCACTGACCCCGCCGTACCCCTGCGCAGCCGGTGGGGTGCAGCCGGGTCGCGACCGGGACACCTCGTTTGATGCGGGTTGCACCTCGGACCCGCCCGGGGAGGTGCAACTCGCACCAAGTCCGCGCCGCACCAAGTCCGCGCCGCACCAAGTCCGCGCCGCCGGGCCGGGTCAGAGGGCGGCGGCCACCTCGGTGCCCTGCTTGATCGCGCGCTTGGCGTCGAGCTCGGCGGCCACGTCCGCGCCGCCGACCAGATGGGCGCGCACGCCGGTGGCCACGAGCGCGTCGTAGAGCGCGCGCACCGACTCCTGGCCCGCGCACACCACGACGTGGTCGACGTCGAGCACCCTGGGCTCACCCGGGTCGTCGTCGGTCGCCCCGACCCGGATGTGCAGGCCGTCGTCGTCGACCCGGTCGTAGGTCACCCCCGGGACCATCTGCACGCCGGAGTCCTTGAGCACCGCCCGGTGCGCCCAGCCCGAGGTCTTGCCCAGGCCCTTGCCGATCGTGGTGGCCTTGCGCTGCAGCAGGTACACCTCACGCGCGGCGGTCCGGGGCTTCTTCTCGGTGAGCCCGCCGACGTGCACGGACGGGTCGCCGACCCCCCAGTGCGCCAGCCACTCCTCCAGCGACTCCTCCTCGTGGGTGAGGAAGTGGCTCACGTCCACGCCGATGCCGCCGGCGCCGATCACCGCGGCGCTCCGGCCGACCGTGACGCTGCCGTCGAGGACCTCGGCGTAGGAGACCACGCGTGGGTGGTCGAGCCCGTCGATGGCCGGGATCCGCGGCACCACCCCGGTGGCCACGACGACCTCGTCGAAGCCGACCAGGTCCTCCACCACCGCGCGGGTGCCGAGCCGCACCTCCACGCCGAGCACCTGCATCCGCCGGGTGTAGTAGCGCAGGGTCTCGGCGAACTCCTCCTTGCCGGGGATCCGCATGGCCAGCCGGAACTGGCCGCCGATCTCCGCGCCGGACTCGAACAGCGTGACCTGGTGGCCCCGCTCGGCCGCGGTGACCGCCGCGGACAGCCCGGCCGGTCCCGCGCCCACGACCGCGACCCGCTTGACGCGTGGACGGGGCACTGGCAGCAGCACCAGCTCGGTCTCCCGGGCGGCCCGGGGGTTGACCAGGCAGCTGGCGTGCTTGTTCGCGAACACGTGGTCCAGGCACGCCTGGTTGCACGCGATGCAGGTGTTGATCTCGTCGGCACGGTCCTCGGCGGCCTTGGCGACGAACTCCGGGTCGGCCAGCAGCGGGCGGGCCATCGACACGAGGTCCGCCGTACCGTCCGCGAGGAGCTGCTCGGCGAGCTCGGGGGTGTTGATCCGGTTCGACGCGCACACCGGGATCCCCACCTCGGGCCGCAGCCGGGCGGTGGTCCACGTCCACGCGCCCCGCGGGACCTGGGTGAGGATCGTGGGGACCCGGGCCTCGTGCCAGCCGATCCCGGTGTTCAGCACCGAGGCGCCGGCCTCCTCGAGCGCCTTGGCCAGGGTGACGACCTCCTCCCAGGTCTGCCCGTCGGAGACGAGGTCGAGCAGGGAGAGGCGGTACATGATGAGGAAGTCGGGGCCGAGGGCCTCGCGGGTCCGGCGGACGATCTCGAGCGGGAACCGCATCCGCCGCTCGGTGGTCCCGCCCCACGCGTCGGTGCGACGGTTCGTGCGCGCGGCGAGGAACTGGTTGATCAGGTACCCCTCCGACCCCATGATCTCCACGCCGTCGTAGCCGGCCCGGGCCGCCAGCCGTGCGGCGCGGACGAAGTCGTCGACGGTGCGCTCCACGCCACGGGTGGACAGCGCGCTCGGCTTGAACGGGGTGATCGGCGACTTGGACCTCGACGCGGAGACGCTGAACGGGGTGTACCCGTAGCGGCCCGCGTGCAGGATCTGCAGCGCGATCGCGCCGCCCTCGGCGTGCACCGCGTCGGTCACCATCCGGTGCCGGTCGGCCTGCCGGCCGCGGGTCATCATCGAGCCCATCGGGCTGAGCCAGCCGCGGACGTTGGGGGCGTACCCCCCGGTGACGATCAGCCCGACGCCGCCGCGGGCGCGCTCGGCGAAGTAGGCGGCCAGCCGGGGCAGGTCCTTCGCGCGGTCCTCCAAGCCGGTGTGCATCGAGCCCATCACCACCCGGTTGCGCAAGGTGGTGCCGCCGACGGTGAGCGGCTCGAGCAGGTGCGGGTACGGCGTGGTCATGCGGGGGACCCTTCGTCGGCGGGGATGGGCTGGGTGTCGCACGTGGGGCGGGCAGCGGGCGCTGCGCCGTGCGCGGTGAGGTACTCGGTGAGCCAGTCGACCCAGAACTGCTCGAGGCGGATCCCGCCCCTCAGCACCAGGTAGACGTCGAGCCGGCGGCCGTCGAGCGCGCCGGGCTCGGGGAAGTCCTGGGCGGCCAGCTGCTCGTAGTGCGCCAGCCGGGCACGGTGCTCGGCGAGCTGCTCGCGGACGTGGTCGAGGACCGCCGCCCGGTCGCCGTACGAGGCGCCGCGCAGCTTGACGGCGAGCTCGCTGCGGAAGGTCTCCATCGGCATCGGGGTGGACAGCCACGACGCCAGCTCCGCGTCCCCGGTGGCGGTCACCTCGTAGACCTTCTTCGCGGGCCTGCCCGGCTGACCGACACTCGCCGAGCGCACCCAGCCGTCGGCCTCCATCCGCGCCAGCACGCGGTAGATCTGCTGGTGGGTGGCCTTCCAGAAGAAGCCGATCGACCGGTCGAAGCGACGGGCCAGGTCGAGCCCGGCGTCGGGGCGCTCGCGCAGGGACACGAGGATCGCGTGCTCGAGGGCCATGCGGTCCAGCATGCAGGCGCCCGACCTACCTATGCAACTAGTTGCACACGTGACCTGTTTCACCCGGGAGAAATCCGGCGCCGGCCGGTCGGCGCGGCCCTAGCATCAGGGCATGGCCCACACCCGCACCCGCGCCCTCCTGCTCACGCCCCTGCTCCTCGCCGCCGTCGCCTGTGCCCCGGTCGACGAGGAGCCGTCCGCGCAGGGCTCGGCCTCGCCGTCGGCGCGGAGCTGCGCGACCGACCAGCTCGCCCTGCGGGAGCCGGGCACGTTGACGATCGGCACCGACTCGCCGGCCTACGAGCCGTGGTTCGTCGACGACGACCCGACCAACGGCAAGGGCTTCGAGTCCGCGGTCGCCTACGCGGTCGCCGAGGAGCTCGGGTTCACCGAGGACCAGGTGACCTGGGTGACCGTGCCGTTCAACAAGTCCTACGCCCCCGGCGCCAAGAACTTCGACTTCGACATCAACCAGATCTCGATCACCCCCCAGCGGGCCCAGGTGGTCGACTTCTCCGAGGGCTACTACTCGGCCTCGCAGGCGGTGATCGCGCTCCAGGACGGCGAGGTGGCAGGGGCGACCTCGCTGGAGGAGCTGAAGGACAAGAAGCTCGGCGCCCAGACCGGCACCACCTCGCTGACCGCGATCACCGACGTGATCCAGCCGGAGCAGCAGCCGCTGGTCTTCGACGACACCAACGCCGCGAAGCAGGCCCTGCTCAACGGGCAGGTGGACGCGATCCTGGCCGACCTGCCGACCGCGTTCTACATCACCGCCGTGGAGATCCCGCAGGGCACGATCGTCGGCCAGTTCCAGCCCGAGACCGGCGAGACCGAGGAGTTCGGGCTGCTGTTCGAGAAGGGCAGCGAGCTCGTGCCGTGCGTCGACCAGGCGATCGCCCGGCTGAAGGAGTCCGGCGAGCTCGACCGGATCGAGCAGGAGTGGCTCTCCGACGTCGTCGACGTCCCGACGCTCGACTGACCCTGCCGTGGACGACTGGACGCCGAGCCCCCGGCAGCAGGAACGCCAAGCGGTCCGGCGCCGGCTCGCGCTGCGCTCGGCCACGGTGGCGAGCGTGGCCACGGTGGCCGTGCTCGGCGGCGGGCTGGCCGTGCTGCTCACCTCGCCCGGCTGGCCGCGGGTGGAGGAGACGTTCTTCTCCTGGTCCGACGCGAAGGCCGCGCTGCCGGAGATCTGGGACGGCTTCTGGCTCAACGTCCGGCTGTTCCTGGTCGCCGAGCCGCTGATCCTGCTGGTGGGGGTCGCGGTGGCCGTGGTCCGCGGCACCCGTGCGCCGGCGCTGTTCCCGCTGCGGGCGCTGGCGGTGGCCTACACCGACCTGTTCCGCGGAGTGCCCACGCTGCTCGTGGTGTTCCTGGTCTGCTTCGGGGTGCCGGCGCTCCAGCTGCGCGGGGTCACCAACGACCTGTTCTGGCTGGCGCTGGTCGCGCTGACCCTCTCCTACGGCGCCTACGTCGCCGAGGTGTTCCGGGCGGGCATCGAGTCGGTGCACCCCTCGCAGGTGGCCAGCGCGGAGTCGCTGGGGCTCTCGCACGGTACGACGGTCCGCTACGTCGTCCTGCCTCAGGCGGTACGCCGGGTCGTCCCGCCCCTGCTCAACGACTTCGTCTCGTTGCAGAAGGACACCGCGCTGGTCGCGTCGGTGGGGCTGGTCGACGCGCTGCGCTCGGCGCAGATCTACTCCAGCTTCAACTTCAACTTCACGCCCTACCTGGTGGCGGCGGCGTTCTTCGTCGCGCTGACCATCCCGCTGGCCCGGTTCACCGACTGGCTCGGCCGGCGGGTGGCGCGGCGCGAGCGGGCGGGAGGCGGCCGGTGAGCGCGCTGCTGAGGGTCGAGGGTCTGCGCAAGGTGTACGGCGACCGGGTCGTGCTCCGCGACGTCGACCTCGACGTCGCGCCGCACGACGTGGTGTGCCTGATCGGGTCCTCCGGCGGCGGCAAGTCCACGCTGCTGCGGTGCCTGAACCTGCTCGAGGAGGTCGACGACGGGTCGATCTGGTTCGAGGGGGAGGAGATCACCGACCCGCGCGTGGACAAGCGCTCGGTGCGGCGCCGGATGGGGATGGTGTTCCAGTCCTACAACCTGTTCCCGCACATGACCGTGCTCGACAACGTCACCCTCGCGCCCCGACGTGCCCACGGGGTCGCCCGGGCCGAGGCCGAGGAACGGGCGCGCGGGCTGCTGGGCCGGTTCGGCCTCGCCGAGAAGGCCGACGCCCACCCCGACCGGCTCTCGGGTGGGCAGCAGCAGCGGGTGGCGATCGTCCGTGCGCTCGCCACCAACCCGGCCCTGGTGATGCTCGACGAGGTCACCTCGGCGCTTGACCCGGAGCTGGTCGGCGAGGTGCTCGACATCCTGCGCGACTTGGCGGGGGCGGGGACCACGATGGTGCTGGCCACGCACGAGATGGCGTTCGCCCGCGAGGTCGCCACCAAGGTCTGCTTCCTCGACGCCGGCACGATCCTCGAGCAGGGCGGCCCCGAGGAGATCTTCTCCGCGCCGGTGCACGAGCGGACCCGCACCTTCCTGCGACGTGTGCTTCCCTGACCCTTGACGAATATACCCCCCGGGGGTATGTTCTCGCACATGGAACCCACCGAGCAGAGGCACGAGCACCGGCGCCACGAGCCGACCTCGGTCGCGGCGCACGCCGGGCACGGAACGCACGCCACCGGGCATGACCCCGCGCACGACACGGGGCACGCCGGTCCCGGGTCCGCCTCCTGGCGCACGGCGATCTCGGCGACCCTGCACTGCCTGACCGGATGTGCCATCGGTGAGGTGCTCGGCATGGTCCTGGCGACCTGGTGGGGCTGGGCGACGGTTCCCAGCGTCGCCCTCGCGGTTGTCCTGGCGTTCTTCTTCGGCTACCTGCTCACCGTGATGTCGGTTCGCCGGGCGGGGCTCGGCCTGCGGCAGGCGGTCCGGGTGGCCCTCGCCGCGGACACCCTGTCCATCCTGGTGATGGAGGTCGTCGACAACGCGGTGATGGTCAGCGTTCCGGGTGCCATGCACGCCGGCCTCGCGAACTGGATCTTCTGGGCCGCCCTCGCCTTCTCGCTGCTGGTCGCCTTCGTGGTCACCGTCCCCGTGAACAAGTGGATGATCGGGCGCGGCAAGGGCCACGCCGTCGTCCACGAGTACCACCACTGAGAGAGGGTGGAGACATGAGCACGCGCACCAGGCCGGCCGCCGTCCTCGCAGCCGTCGTCCTCGCGATCACCCTCGCCGGCTGCGGCAACGACGAGCCGTCGGGCATGGGGGACCACATGGACGGGACGGGTCAGGGCGACGGGAGGTCCGACTCCTCGGAGTCGGGCTCGGGGGACGTCTCCGAGCAGCACAACGACACCGACGTCGCGTTCGCCCAGCAGATGATCCCGCACCACCGGCAGGCGCTGATGATGGTGGCCATGGTCGAGCGGCGCGGGGAGTCCGAGGAGCTGCGCGACCTCGCCGAGCAGATGGCCGAGGTCCAGGCCGACGAGATCGAGCTCATGGAGGACATGCTCCGGACCTGGGACGAGGACCTGCCGGCCGGCGGCAGCATGGGCCACGGCATGTCGACGATGACCGACGAGCAGCTCGACCGGCTCGGGGAGGCCCGCGGCTCCGGGTTCGACGCGATGTGGGCGCAGATGATGATCGCCCACCACGAGGACGCGATCCGGATGTCGGAGGCCGAGCTCGACGGCGGCGAGAACGCCGAGGCGGGCGCGCTCGCCGAGGACATCATCGACGCCCAGACCGAGGAGATCGAGCAGCTCGACGACATCGCGCGCGGCTGACGCCGTCCGCGCGGTGACGCCGGCTAGGGTCGGTCGTTGGTGATCACATGGCGCGACTGACCCCGGCCTGCGGTGTGCTGCTCCTCGTCCTGGTGACGGGGTGCGGAGCCGCCGGGCCGCAGGACGTCGACGCCCCGTCCGACGTATCCTCGGCGACCACCGAGGTCTCCGCCGACCACAACGACACCGACGTCGCCTACGCCCACGAGCTCACCTCGCTGCACCAGCAGGCGGTCGACATGGTCGCGATGGTGGCCAACAAGCGGGTCTCCGGCGAGCTGGTCGACGTGGCCGCGGCCATCGGGCGGGACCGCAGCGCCGAGATCGGCGAGCTCGAGTCGCTGCTGCGGGCGTGGAAGGTCCGGCCGCACGGACCCGACTTCCACGGCAACCCCGGTGAGCTGACGATGGAGCAGCTCGCGGACCTCTACCGGCTCGACGGCGCGGCGTTCGAGCAGGCCTGGCTGGAGCGGATGGCTGCCAACCACGAGGGTGCGGTGGCGATGTCCCGGGCCGAGCTCGACCAGGGGCTCAACCTCGCCGCCCGCGAGCTCGCCCGCCGGCTCGTCAAGGAGCAGCAGGCACAGGTCGCACAGCTGGAGCGGCTGGCGACGGACTGACGCCTGGCACCGTGACAGCGGTGGTGTCACAATCGGGCGCATGACTGAGCCGCTGGCACTGGGACAGGGCACCGGACCGCTGCGTGGGGTCCGGGTCGTCGAGCTCGCCGGGATCGGACCCGGCCCGCACGCCGCGATGCTGCTGGCCGACCTCGGAGCCGACGTCATCCGGCTCGAGCGCCCGGGCGGGGCGATGAGCGCCGGCCCGCGCGAGACCGACCTGCTGACCCGCGGCCGCCCGAGCGTGGCGGTCGACCTGAAGCACCCGGACGCGGTCGCGACCGTGCTCGACCTGGCCGGGACCGCGGACGTCCTCGTTGAGGGCATGCGGCCCGGTGCCGCGGAACGGCTCGGCGTCGGTCCGGACGCCTGCCTGGCCAGGAACCCGCGGCTGGTCTACGGCCGGATGACCGGCTGGGGACAGGACGGCCCGCTGGCGCAGCGCGCGGGCCACGACGTGAACTACATCGGGCTGACCGGGGCGCTCGACGCCTCCGGCCAGAGTGCCGAGCGGCCGCAGTTCCCGGTCAACCTGCTCGGCGACTTCGGCGGCGGCTCGACCTACCTCGTCATCGGCGTCCTCGCCGCGCTGCTGCAGGCCCGCGCCACCGGCCAGGGGCAGGTCGTCGACGCCGCGATCGTCGACGGGACCGCCCACCTGAGCGCGATGCTCGCGAGCATGCTGGCCTCCGGCAGCTGGGCGCAGCCGCGGGGCCGGAACCTCCTCGACGGCGGGATGCCGTTCTACGACCTCTACGAGACCGCGGACGGCCGGCACATGGCGGTCGGGCCGCTCGAGCCGCAGTTCTACGACGCGCTCGTCGACGGCCTGGGGTTGGCCGGGGAGCTGCCGGACCGCTACGACCTCGCCCGCCACGACGAGCTGAGGGAGCTGCTCGCGAAGCGGTTCCGGGAGCGCACCCAGGCCGCGTGGAGCCGGGTGTTCGAGGACACCGACGCCTGCTGCACCCCGGTGCTGCCGCTGGCCGAGGCGGCGCGGCATCCGCACCTGGTCGCCCGCGGCACCTACGTGGAGCGCGACGGTCTGGTCCAGCCTGCCCCCGCGCCGCGGTTCTCCGGCACCCCCGCCACGCTCGGCCCCGGTCCGAGCGTCCCCGGCGGCCAGACCCGGGAGGCGTTGCAGGCGTGGGGGGTCGCCGACGTCGACCGGCTGCTCGCCTCCGGCGCGGTCGTCCAGGCCTAGCGGGTACGTCGGACGACGGTCTCGCGCTTGGTCTCGTTGACCGCGCTCTCGTACGCCGCGACGAGGGCCGCGACCGTGACCGGCTTGAACTTCTCCACCAGCGCGCGCAGCTGCTCCGGCGAGGTGCCCGACTCCTTGTAGACCGGCCACACCTGGGTCCGGAACAGCTCGGTCAGCTCGTCCGCGATCGCCCGGCCGTGGGCCAAGAAGATGTCCTGCGCGGCGATCGCGGTCTCGAACGGCAGCCCGAGGTCGAGCATCGCCACGCCCACGGACAGGTGCGCCAGTGCGACCTGGTACTTGCCCTGCTTGGTGGGGTAGACGATGCCGAGCGCGTTGAGCGTGTCCAGGTCGTCGTCGGACAGCGGCCGCCCCGCCCGTCGTACCAGCTCGCGACGCGACAGCGTCTCCGGCAGCTCCGGCATCCACGGCGCCAGCATCGTGCGGTACAGCGC
>DATIBI010000233.1:0-20221 GCA_035457605.1 Nocardioidaceae bacterium | reverse complement strand
AGACCTTGTCCTGCGGCACGACGTCCTCCCCGAGCGGCTTGCCGATCGCCTTGCGGGCGACGCGGGCCTGGGCATGCAGAAGCTGTCGCGCCCCCACGGTGGTGAGGACGACGGCGCCGCCGAGCAGCAGGGCGCGGATGGCCACCCGGGCCGGGGCGGTGGTCGCGGGGTCGGGCATGGGCACAGTGTCGGCGGCCGCCGTGGCCGGTCGGTTCCCTGCCGGTGAACTCCCGGTCAAGGACTGCCCGATCCGTCATGGTTCCTGCAGGTTCGTGCACCTGCAGGAACCTGAGACGGAGCAAAAGGGACAGAAGCGGTCGAATCGGCCTGTCGAGCGCGACCATTCCGACGATCCGGAGGAACTGGTCAGTTCGGGCTATAGGTGAGGGCGCGCCCGTCCGCGTAGAAACGGTGCCGACAACAGACCGGGGGTCGACGCCGCGCGTACGGGGGCGCTGATCCTTCCACCCATTGACTTCTCTGGAGGACCCCCATGAGGGACGACACCGAGCCGATGGTGAAGCTCGAGCCGGGCGGCGTGGCTCCGATCATCAGCTACAACGTGCCGGAGCCGACCACCTACAGCGGTCGCAACTTCATCGACCTGCAGTTCCCGGCGAGCTACTTCGTGGTCGGGACGAACCCCGCGGCGGCCGTGGCCCCGAGCGCGGTGCACGTCGAGGCGCTCGCGCTGACCGACGTGGACGCTGCGGGAGCCTCCTCCGCGGCGCTCGCTCCGCCGCCGGTGGCCGTCGCCCCCGAGGAGGAGGCGGCGATGACCGCGGCCGGCAAGCGGCTGCAGGTGTACCGCACCATGGCCGGCTCGCTGGCCCACACCTGGGTCGACGGCAGTCTTGCGCCCGACCCGGCCGCCGAGCCCGGAGGCGCGATGACGAGCCTGCGGATGCGCGACGACGAGTGGGAGCCCGAGCCGGAGGTGCCCGAGGTCGACGTGACCGTGACCGCCCCGGTCGACGGCCAGAGCGTGACCGGTCCGCACACCGGTGCCCAGATCACGGTCCAGGGGTCCGCGTGGTCGAACCGGACCCTGGGCAGCGTGTCGGTGCGGGTCGGCGGCGGCTCGTTCCAGGTGGCCACCCGGTCCGGCGGGACCTGGAGCCTCCCGGTCCGGCTGACCGAGCCGGGCTGGACCACGATCACGGCGCGGGCCCGGACGACCGGCGGCCTGGTCACCGAGTCGACCGTGAACGTCAACGTCGTCCTCGAGGCGGCCCCCGACTCCACGCCGCCGGCGGTCGCGGTCAGGACGCCGCCGAACGGTGCCGCGCTGAGCGTGGAGACCGCCCCGGCGAAGGTGACCGTGACCGGCTCCGCCGGGGACGCGAACGGGATCCGGCTGGTCGATGTCAGCGTCGATCGCCAGGGCTGGGTCGCCGCCACAGCCGGGTCCGCGGACTGGTCGTCGTGGTCCGCACAGGTGGACCTGGCCCCGGGGCGGCACACGATCGTCGCCCGTGCCTGCGACAACGCCGGGAACCTGACCGAGCAGGAGGTGCCGGTGACGGTCAGCCTCACGCCACCGCCGGACACCGCCGCGCCGCAGGTCACGATCACCTCGCCGGTGGCTGGCGAGGCGCTCCAGGGTCCCTACTCGGGCGCCTCCGTCCGGGTCACGGGCAGCGCCGCGGACCCGAGCGGGGTGCGCGCGGTGGAGCTGCTGGTGGACGACAGCCCGGTCCGGGTCCCCGCCCAGCCCGGGTCCCCCGGCGACTGGAGCACGTGGTCGGGCACCCTGGTCGTGCGCACCCCCGGGCAGCACGTGGTCACCGCGGTGTGCACCGACGGCGCCGGGAACGTCAGCGACACCAGCGTGATGGTGAACCTGACCCTGGTGCCGGAGGTGGTCAACCGGCTGAACCGGTTCATCATCGTGGAGAACTACCGGCTCTCGTCGTACCTCGGGAACTACGGTGCCGGCCGGACGCTGAAGACGTTCTCGTTGCTGCCCGGCGAGAAGACGAAGATCAGCATCAAGAGCTACACCAAGACCGAGACCGACGCCAAGCAGGCCTCGAACATCCTCGACTCGTTCAGCGAGGAGTCCTCGCGGGACTTCGAGGAGTCGATGGCCAACGAGCAGTCCAACAAGCGCAACTACGACGAGACCTGGAACTACCAGGTCGGCGTGGAGGCCAAGGCCAGCTGGGGCTGGGGCAGCGCCTCGGCGAGCGCGGAGATGAGCGGCGGCACCAACTCGGCTCGCGAGGAGTTCGCCAAGAACATCTCCACCGCGGTGCAGAAGCACGTGTCCAAGGCGTCCGCCAAGCGCGAGGTCCAGGTCAACACCAGCTACGAGGTGAAGACCCAGACCGGCGAGGAGACGTCGCTGGAGCGGGAGATCTCCAACATCAA
This sequence comes from Nocardioidaceae bacterium, assembly GCA_035457605.1. GTDB lineage: Bacteria > Actinomycetota > Actinomycetes > Propionibacteriales > Nocardioidaceae > Nocardioides_C. The sequence continues at coordinate 17,848 of DATIBI010000233.1, read as the reverse complement.
CGTGGGGTCGACGCTGAACTTCGTGTTCCGGCAGATGAACCAGGAGTTCATCTCGATCCTGCACCTGGTCGACATCCGGATCGGCTACTTCAAGATCGACACGGTCAACGACGTGGAGACCTACCGCTACCGGGAGGTGACGCTGCCCGAGCTCGACACGCTGATCGCCGACGTGATCGTGCCGGAGCGCCAGGCCGAGGTGCGCAACGTGCTGCTGCACCAGCTGACCAACGTGTTCGACCACGAGGACCGGCACCACGTGCTGGTGGAGGAGCGCCCGTTCAAGGACCGCGACGGCAAGGACGTGCCTGCGTCGAGCTACCTGCGGATGCGCAAGGACTGCACATCGACCTACGTGGACCAGGCCAGCGGCACCAAGATCGAGGTGCCCGGCGTGATCATGGCCGCCAACAAGCACGTGCTCCGCACCGAGGGGGTCATCGTCGAGGCGCTGCTGGGGCAGGGCGACGGCCTGGACAGCTACTCCCACGGTCTGCAGGAGGAGGCGGTGCGCGCCCGCGAGCTGGAGAACACCGCCCTCGAGCTGGAGCAGTCCGCGGCCCGGCTGGCCCTGAAGATCGTCAAGGAGAAGGACGCCGAGATGGGCCGGCTCTACCAGGAGCTCATCCTGGGCCGTGGGCCGGCTCCGGTCGCCCCGTCCGCGGTCGGCCCGTCGTCGACCAACGGCGCCGAGCGCGCGGTGCGGGCGCCGAGCCCGGTCGGCGGGCACAACGGTACGTCGGTCGAGGGCTGACCGTGCTGGGCCGACCGGCAGTCCGCAACGAACCCGAGGTGCTGCACGAGGGTGCGCTGGCCACGACCGCGCTGGACGCGGAGCGCACCCTCGAGCAACCGCGTGCGCTGGCCGCTCCACCGGCCGGTCGGCGCACGCGGACCGCGCCGACCCACACGGTCGGGACGGGCGGGGTCCTTCCCAAGCGGGACGACGCCGCCGCCACCCGGGACAGCTGGCTGTCGCTGCTCGACCAGGGCCTCGGTGTCACCAACGACATCTGGAAGCGGTACGCGACCAGCCAGGGCCGGGACCGGGCCGCGCTGGACAAGGCGGCCGCGGACGCGTTGGCGGCGTTCGTGAAGGCCGAGGGCGAGAAGCTGGTCGAGGCGGTGCCGTTCGGCAAGGCGATCCTGGTCTCGGTCGAGCTGTCCCTCGCCTTCGCGGAGGGCGTGGGCCGCGGGCTGGAGACCGTGAACGCGGAGCTGGGCCGCAAGTACGACCTCTCCCGCCTCGGCAGCGAGGTCACCGAGGCCGACCTGGCCCAGCTGCGGCTGGTCCGCGGCTATCTGGCCGAGAGCACCCGGCAGCTGAACCGGGTGATCGCCGAGGGGCTGGCGGAGGTCGCGAAGACGGTCACCGAGACCCTGCTCGACAAGGTGGGCGAGGTGCCGAAGAAGGTCCTCGACAGCGTCGCCGGGCAGGTTGCCTCGCAGCTGGTCAAGCAGAACGACCTGCTCGCGGTGTTCCGGGAGGCCGTCGACAAGGCGGGCAAGTCCATCCCGGAGGGGCGACGCAAGGTCGAGGCGCTGGCGTTCCGGTTCGTGTCCAAGGCATTCCTCGACCAGCTGACGAACAAGGACCTGCAGAAGCGGCTGGCCGGGCTCCCGGCCGTGGCCACCTCGGACAAGCCCGTCGACGTCGCGCTGCTGGGCAGCGTGATCAAGATCCTGGTGGAGGGGAGCTATGACACCTACGCGCGTCACGTGCCGGTCGCCACGGCGTCCGCGGAGCTCAAGCAGATGCTGGTCAACGCCGCCCGCGAACTCGCGGCCGGGCTCGTCGACGTGCGTCTGGAGGCCTCGGAGTCGTCGACGGTGGTGGTGGAGCGCGACCGCGTCGCGGTTCCGGTCACCTGGCTGGCGACCCTGACCCAGGCGCCCGACCTGGTGTTCGAGCTCGAGAACCGGTGGCGGGCCCGCGAGGCGGAGCTCGTCGACTTCATCAAACGGCTGAAGGTGTCGCTGCTGCTGCGCAGGCGACAGCTCGAGCAGCGGTTCCGGGCTGAGGTCACCGAGGACACCTACTACGAGGTGCACCAGCGCTACCAGGACCAGTGGCGGGCCGACTGGGCCAAGGCCCATGCGCGGGCCAACGCCGCGGTCGACGCGGTCGTCGCCGAGCTGGGCGAGGGGTGGAAGCCCGGCTACTCGCGCGTGATGCTCGAGCCGAACATCTGGACCCACCTCGGCCGGGTGAACGAGTGCGGGCTGTTCACCCCGTTCCGTCCGTGACCCGTCCCGGGCCCGGGGTCAGCGCGCGGCTTCCGCAGCGGGCAGACGCAGGGAGCTGAGGCCGCCGTCGATGACGACCACCGACCCCGTCGCCGACGGGGAGTCGGGGGACGCCAGCGCGCAGATGGCGGCGGCCACCTCCTCGGCGCCGACGAGCCGCCCGGACGGCTGGCGGGCCTCCAGCGCCGTGCGCTCCGCGGCCGGGTCGGACGCCTGGTCGAGCAGCCGTCGCACCCAGGGCGTGTCGGCGGTACCGGGCGCCACGGCGCAGACCCGGATGCCCTCCGCGACGTGGTCCGCGGCCATCGCGAGGGTCAGCGACTGCAGGGCTCCCTTGCTGGCGGCGTAGGCGGCACGCTTCGGCAGACCCACGGTGGCCGCGACCGAGCTGGTGTTCACCACCACCGGTGACCGGGAGTTCCGCAGGTGCGGCAGGGCGGCCCGGGTGACCCGGGCCGCGCCGAGCACGTTCACCTCGAACAGCCGGCGGAACGTGTCGTCGTCACTGTCCTCGACCGAGCCGACCGCGCCGGCGCCCGCGTTGTTGACGACGACGTCGAGGCCGCCGTACGTCGCCACCACCTCCGCGACCGCGTCGCTCACCGAACGTTCGTCGGTCACGTCGCAGGCCACCTCCAGGCAGCCCCGGTCTCCGTCGGCGGGGGCGAGGTCGAGCGAGGCGACCCGCGCTCCCCGGCCTCGCAGCCGGTCGACCGTCGCCGCCCCGATCCCCGAGGCACCGCCGGTGACGACCGCGACCAGGCCCTCGAACGACGCGCTCACGCGACCTCCACCCGCTGCCGCTGCCGACCGAGCCCGTCGACCTCGAGCTCGACCACGTCGTCGGCCCGCAGGTAGGGGAAGCGACCCGACAGGGCGACCCCCTCGGGGGTGCCGGTGTTCACGACGTCCCCCGGGTCCAGGGCCATGTACTGGCTCAGGTGCCAGACCAGGAAGGCGACGTCGAAGACCATGTCCGCGGTGCTGGAGTCCTGTCGCGGCTCGCCGCCGACCCACGACCGCAGTCGCAGCGCACCCCAGTCGCCGGCGTCCTCGGTGGGCACCAGCCAGGGGCCCAGCGGGTTGAACGTCGGGGCGCACTTGCCCTTCGACCACTGGCCACCGGACTCCTCGAGCTGCCAGGTGCGCTCGGACACGTCGTTGCTGACCGCGAACCCGGCCACGTGGTCCATCGCCTCCTCGGGTGAGCGGAGCCGGCTGGCCGGCTTCCCGATCACGACGGCGAGCTCGACCTCCCAGTCGGTGCGCTCACTCCCCGGCGGGAGCCGGATCGGGTCCTCGGGGCCCACCACGGTGTTGGGGTGCTTGAAGAACACCACCGGCTGGGAGGGCGGCTCAGCACCGGACTCCCGCGCATGGGCTGCGTAGTTCTGCCCGATGCACACCACGGCGGCCGGGCGCGCGACCGGGGCGCCGATGCGCAGCCCGGTCACGTCCACCTCCTCCAGCCTCCCGGACTCGGCCTGCCGCCGTGCCTGCTCGACGCCGCCACCGGCGAGGAACGCCGCGTCCACGTCGGGGGTCAGTGGAGTCAGGTCGAGGTAGCGCTCGTCGTGCCAGAGCACGGGTCGCTCCGCGCCGACGGGGCCGAGTCGCAGGAGTCTCACGGGCAGTCCCTCTCAGGTCGTGGTCGGGGGGTCGGTGTCGTCGGTGTCGTCGGGAGCCTTGTCGTAGATGTTGCGGAGCCGGACCGCCATCGCCTCGCGCAGGTGCGCACGCATGGCCTCCTCGGCGGCGACGCCGTCGCCGCTGGCCAGCGCGTCGGCGATCTTGCGGTGCTCGGCCAGGGTCTCGGTGCCGGTCGACCGCTCGAAGTGCAGACGGAAGATGTGCAGGTGGCAGTGGGTCCGGTCCAGCGCCTGCTGGATCTGCCGGCTGCCGGAGAGCCTGGCCACCAGAGCGTGGAACCGCGCGTCATGGGCGGTGAGCCACTTGTAGCCCTCGTAGGTGGTGCCGCTCGGCGGGTGGACGGTGCTCATCTCCTCCTCGAGCAGGGCGCGCCCGGCGTCGTCCATCCGCTCGGCGGCGCGGCGTGCCGCCCACGGCTCGATCAGCAGCCGGAACTGGTAGAGGTCGTCGAACTCCTCGACGCTGAGGAGCGGGGAGGACCGGTATCCCTTCAGGGGCTCCTTGGTGGCGAGGCCCTCGGACTCGAGCCGGGTCAGGGCCTCGCGGACCGGGGTGGGGGAGACCCCGAGGTCCCGGGCGAGGCCGTCGATGGAGATCCGCTCGCCGGCGGGGATCTCCTGGTCCATCAGCAGGGCCTTGATGGCTTCGTACACGTCGTCGGTGAGGGCCCGGCGCGGCATCAGCCGACGTCCCTCGACTCCTTGTGTCATAGGGGTTTCTACCACGCTCATCGTCACCTCCTTCGGGTCCGCGGTCCGTCGACCGGAGGCGGTCCGGACTGGTCTCGCGGGCCGCGCCGGGCCGCAGCGCGGGAGCTTTCTCAGAAGTCCGCGCCACCCCTTGACGTGTCCTGGGTCACTGGGCCAGTGTGGGTCGCCTCACAGCAAAGCCTATAGGATCTAGGAAATTGGAGCCAGGGCATGACCACCATCCAAAGTCGATCGGCCGAAGCGCGGTTGGCGCTGCCGCCCGCACCCGACGGCCTCACCGGGCGCCGCCCCACCGCGGCCTCGATCCTCAAGTTCTTCGGACCCGGCGCGGTGATCGCCTCGCTCACCATCGGCAGCGGCGAGTCGATCCTCGCCTCGCGGGAGGGCGCGGTCTTCGGCTACGGCGTGCTCTGGGCGCTGATCGCCGCCGTGGTGGCCAAGGGTGCGATCGTCTACTCCTCCAACCGGTACATCGTGCTGACCGGTGAGCACCCGATGACCCGCTTCGCGCGGGTGTTCCCCGGTCCGCGCGGCTGGTTCGCCGCCCTGCTGGCCGTGATCTGCTTCCTCTCCTTCCCCGGCTGGGCGAGCGGTGTCGCCCGAGCGCTGGGCGACTACCTCAGCCTCATGGGCGTGGGCTCGCCGCTGCCGTGGGCGTTCTTCTGCCTCATCCTCGCTGCGGTGGTGTCCTACGTCGGCGGCTACTCGGTGCTGGAGAAGACCCAGGTGGCGATGGCGCTCGGCATGGTCCTGCTCGTGCTGGTCGCGGTCTTCGTGGCGCAGCCTGACTGGGCCGGGGTGCTCCGCGGGCTCGTCCCCGGCGGGCTGGAGTACCAGGGCTTCGTGGGCGAGAAGTTCCCCGACGTCGCGGAGACCTCGGTCTACGTCGAGATGGCCGTCTTCCTCGGTGGCATCGGCGGTGGCATGTACGACTACATCGGCTACACCGGCATGATGCGCGAGAAGCGCTGGGGGATGCTCGGGCACAAGGACGTCGCCGAGCTGGCGGACCGCTACGCCGCCGCGGACGCCAAGGCCACGCTGCCGCTCGACGACAGCGACGCCAACCTGTCCCGGGCCCGGGGCTGGGCGCGCGCACCCCTGATCGACCTCACCGCCGCCTTCGTCGCCCTGGCCATCATCGGCGCCGCCTTCGTGATCAACGGCGCCACGATCCTCGCCGCGGACGAGGTGGTTCCCGAGGGCAACGACGTGCTCAGCTACCAGGCCCGCTTCTTCGGGGTCATCGCGCCGGTCTTCGAGTACTTCTACGCCGTCGCCATCGTCATGGTGCTCTTCGGCACCATCTACGCCATCTGGGAGGCCTACTCGTGGACGGCCTACGAGAGCATCTCGGCGCTCAGCACCAAGGTGCGCCGGGCCGGACAGCGCAAGATGCGCCCGTTCGTCTACGCGTGGACCTTCATCGGGGCCTCGGCGATGCTGCTCACCGGCGCGGACTTCGTCCAGCTGATCACGCCGGCCTCGATCGTGGGCGGGATCATCGCCTGCGGGATCTACGGCCTGGGCATGCTCTACATCGACCGGGTCAACGTCCCCGCTCCGTTCCGGATGAGCAAGCTGCTCGCCGTCCTGGTCGGCGTGGGCTCGGTGTTCCTCGGCGTGGCCGGCACGGTGGCGCTCGCCAGCTTCCTCGGGATCGCCGGATGAGTGCGACACCGTCCCCCCGCCCCCGCGTGCGGCACGGCATCCTGGCCGCGGCCCTGCTGGCCGTCGCCCTGCTCCGGGCACTCTCCGGGGACTGGCTCTGGGCGAGCGTGCTCGGGCTCGGTGCCGCTGCCGAGCTCGCCGTGACCGTGCTGGAGCGCCGACGGGCCACGCCACAGGGCGCGGCCCCGGCGGCCGGTCGCCCCGGCCGGCCCGTCGAGGCGGCCGTGCTGGACCGGTCCCTGCACGCGCACCGGCAGGGACACCGGATGTGGACGGTGGTGCTCGGGCTCGGGCTCGTCGTCGCGGCGGCGCTGCTCGTCTCGGCACCGGCGCTGGCGTTGACGGTCGGCCTGCTGTCCCTGGTGCCGCTGGTGATGCTGCGGCGCGAGCGTCGCACCCTGCAGGGCCTGGCGCTGATCCGCGAGCGGCACGCGTTGGTCGCGGGACCAGCCCCGGGAAGGAGCACCCCGTGACCCTGTCGAACCTGGGCAGTGGCGGAGCGCTCCGGCTCGACCAGCTGGCGCTCCTGCCCGAGCCGGGAGACAACGCCGGCGTCGTCACCCGGACTGTGCCGGCCGGGACCCGCGTGCTGGTCGACCATGACGGGGCCACCGAGGAGCTCACCCTGCCGCACACCGTGCTCGAGGGGCACCGCGTGGTCACCCGTCCGGTCCGGACCGGTGAACACCTGCTCTCGTGGTCCGCACCCTTCGCGACCGCCGAGCGCGACCTGGGAGTCGGCGACTACGTGTGCACGCCCACCAGCCTGGAGGCGCTGCGTGCCCGCGGCGTCGAGGGGCTGCCGGCCGTCGCGACGGCGAGCAACGTCCCCATGGACCCCTACCGGCTCGATCCGTCCGCGCTGCACTACGGCGAGCAGGCCGGTCCCGTCGACGACGGTCGCACCTTCCTCGGTTTCTCCCGTCCCTACGGCACCGCGGGGACACGCAACCACGTGGTCGTGGTGGCCGCGAGCTCGCGGACCTCGGCGTTCGTCACCGAGCTGGCGCGACGGTTCCGCGGACGGGAGACCGACGACTTCGACGGCGTGGTGGCCGTCGCGCACACCGAGGGCGGCGAGGACGCCGCGCCGAACAACCTCGCGATGGTGCTCGCGGTCCTCGCCGGCTTCCGGGTGCACCCGAACGTCGGTGCGGTCCTGCTGGTCGACGAGCCGGACGGGGTGGTCACCGCCGCCGCGGTCGACGCCCGGTCACGCGAGCTGGGTCTGCCGGACGTCCAGGTGCCGCACGCGGTGCTGACCCGGCGCGGCTCGTTCGCGGACGACCTCGCCCGCGGCGCCGCCCTGGTCGAGCAGTGGATCCGGGAGGCCTCCCAGGTACGTCGGACCCCGCAGCCGGTCTCCGAGCTGCGGATCGCCCTGCAGTGCGGCGGGTCCGACGCGTTCTCCGGGATCTCGGCGAACCCGCTCGCGGGTGCCATTGCCCGGGAGGTCGTCCGTCGCGGAGGGGCCGCTGTGCTCGCCGAGACCGACGAGCTCATCGGCGCCGAGGACTACGTGCTCGAGAACGTCCGTGACGAGGAGACCGCCCGGCGGTTCCAGCGGGCGGTGGAGGACTTCAAGGAACGGGTCAGCTGGCACGGTCACACGGCGGAGGGGAACCCGTCGGGCGGGAACGTCTACCGGGGCCTCTACAACATCGTGCTGAAGTCGATCGGCGCGGCCCGCAAGCGGGACCGGGCGATGCGCCTGGACCACGTCGTCGAGTACGGCGAGCCGCTGCCGGGTCCCGGCTTCACGTTCATGGACAGCCCGGGCAACGACCTGGAGTCGGTGGCCGGCGAGGTGGCGACCGGGTGCAACCTGGTGCTGTTCACCACCGGGAACGGCTCGATCACCAACTTCCCGTTCGTGCCGACCCTCAAGCTGGTCACCACCAGCGAGCGCTACCGGCTGCTCGCGCAGGAGATGGACATCGACGCCGGCCGCTACCTGACCGGCACCCCGATGGAGGACCTGGCCGCGGAGTCGTTCGACCTGACCGTCGACGTGGCGTCGGGTCGCCGGACCGCGGGGGAGCGGGCCGGGCACAGCCAGGTGTCGATCTGGCGCGAGTGGCGGCAGACCGGGCCGCGTCCGGGCATCGCGATCTCGCCCGACGGACGGGTCGGCCGGGGCCTCGACGAGCTGCCCGCGGAGGACCGGGACGCGCTGCTCGAGGGCGTGCCGGTGCCGGTGCACGCCGGGCGGACCGACGTACCCGCCCCCGACCTCGCCTTCACCGCGGTCACCGCCGAGGACGCCACGTCCTCCCCGGAGCAGGTCGCCCTGCTGCTGCCCACCAGCCTGTGCTCCGGGCAGGTGGCCCTGCGGCTGAGCCAGCAGGCCGAGGAGGAGGGCTGGCTCGACGGCACCGTGTCCCGGGTGGTCGCCCTCCCGCACACCGAGGGCTGCGGCGTGACCAGCGGCGCGGCGGAGGAGACCTTCGTGCGCACGATGATCGGGCACCTGACCCATCCGCACGTGCGCCTGGCGCTGCTCCTGGAGCACGGCTGCGAGAAGACGCACAACGACTACTTCCGGCACCGGCTGCTCGCCACCGGCGCCGACCCCGAGCGGTACGGCTGGGCCAGCATCCAGGCGGACGGCGGGATCGCCGCCACCACCGAGCGGGTGCGGGACTGGTTCACCACCGCGGCGCACGACCTGGAGCCGCTCGCGGAGACACCCGCCGGTCTGGGTGACCTCGTCGTGGGGCTCGAGGCGCGGGGGCACACCGACCCGGCGACCGTGCAGGCTCTCGCCCTGGTCGGGTCGTGGCTGGTCGACGCCGGGGGGACGGTCCTGCTGAGCAGCACCGGAAGCCTCCTCGCCGACCCCGCCTTCCGGACCGCGGCGTTCGGGTGCGCGGACCCGATGGCCGCCACCCTTGCGCACGGCCAGCGCGCCCGCACCGCCGGGTGGCACGTCATGCGGATGCCCGGCACGGACTGGCTGGAGACGGCCACCGGGATGGGCGCGTGCGGCGCGCAGCTCGTCCTCGGCCACGCCGCCGGAGGCAGCCTCACCGAGCCGCGGATGGTGCCGCTGGTGCAGGTCACCGCCGACCCGGTCACCGCCGAGGCCCGCGGTGGCGACTTCGACGCCGTGCTGTCGGGCTCGGTGACCGACGTCGCCGCCGGCGCCGTGGCCGCCCTCCGCGCCGTCGCCTCCCGCGAGGTGCAGCCACGGGCCCGCACGGTCGGCGACGTGGGATTCCAGATCACCCGGGGCCTGCTCGGCACATCCATGTGAGCGAGCCGGGGCACCAGGACCGAAGCAAGGACAGGAGAAACATGCACATCGTCTCGTACCGGACCAGCGTGGGCGCGCGTGGCGTCGGCCTCCTCGAGGACGGGGAGCTCGTCCCGCTGACCGAGGTCTCCTCCATGGCCCAGCTGCTGGCGCTTCCGCTGGCGCAGCTGCGGAGCCTCGTCGACGAGGCCGGTCAGGACCGAGGGCCCCGCGTGCCCGTCGACACCGTGCGGCTGCTGCCGCCTCTGGACGGCCGGGGTGAGGTGTGGTGCTCGGGGGTGACCTACGAACGCTCCCGGGGCGCGCGGATGGAGGAGAGCACGGAGCAGTCGGTGTACGACCGGGTCTACGTCGCCGAGCGACCCGAGCTGTTCCTCAAGTCGCCGGCCTGGCGGCTGGTGACCGACCGGGAGCCGATCGGGATCCGTGCCGACTCCGGGCACGACGTGCCGGAGCCGGAGCTCGCCGTGGTCGTCAACGCGCACGGCGAGACCGTCGGCTACACGGTGTGCAACGACGTGAGCTCCCGCTCGATCGAGGGCGAGAACCCGCTCTACATCCCGCAGGCGAAGGTCTTCGCCGGGGGCTGCGCGCTCGCGCCGGGCATCCGTCCCGCCTGGGAGGTCACCGACCCCACCGACCTCGGCATCACCGTGGAGGTACGCCGGGACGGGGAGACCGCGTTCTCCGGCGAGACCTCGACCGCCCAGCTGGCCCGCAAGCTCGACGAGCTCGTCGAGTTCCTCACCCGGGCCAACACGTTCCCCGACGGGGCGGTGCTCGCCACCGGGACCGGCATCGTCCCCGAGATGGACTTCACGCTCCGCCCCGGCGACGTGGTCGACATCCGCATCGACCAGGTCGGCCGCCTCACCAACACCGTCTCCGTCGGCGTCGAGCCGTTCACCTGGCTCGACGCCCACGACACCCGCCCGACCCTGGAGGAGGACCGATGACAGCCCAGACCGCATCCGCCCAGACCGCATCCACGGTCGACACCACCCTGGCCGCCGCGACCGCCGCCGCGCCGGTGATGGCTGCGGCGGCCGTCGCCGACCGGGTCCGCTGGCTGCGTGCGGCCGCGGACGCCGTGGACGCGGGCGTCGAGGACCTGGTCGCCGCCGCCCTCGAGGAGACCCACCTTCCCGAGGGCCGGCTGCGGGGTGAGGTGGCCCGGACCAGCGGGCAGCTCCGGATGTTCGCGGACGCGCTCGGGACCGGCGCCCTCCTCGAGGCCGTGATCGACACCGCCGACCCGGAGGCGTCACCCGTGCCGCGCCCGGACCTGCGGCGGACCCTGCGGCCCGTCGGTCCGGTCCTGGTGTTCGCGGCCAGCAACTTCCCGTTCGCCTTCAGCGTCGCCGGTGGTGACACCGCCTCCGCCCTCGCGGCCGGCAGCCCGGTGGTGGTCAAGGCCCACCCGGGCCACCCGCGCACCTCCGTGCTGACCCACCGGAGGGTCGCCGACGCGCTCGAGGGCGCGGGGGCACCGAGCGGGTCGCTGGGCCTGCTGGTCGGCACCGAGGCGGGGGTCGAGGCGCTGCGCGACCACCGGGTGAAGGCCGCGGGGTTCACCGGCTCGGTGCCCGGCGGTCTCGCGCTGCACGAGGTCGCGGCCTCCCGGCCCGACCCGATCCCGTTCTACGGGGAGCTGGGCAGCATCAACCCGGTCTTCGTGACGACCTCGGCGGTGAAGCAGCGCGGCTCCGAGATCGCCCAGGGGTTCGTCGGCTCCTTCACCCTGGGTGTCGGTCAGTTCTGCACCAAGCCGGGCCTGCTGTTCCTGCCCACCGGGCACGGTCTGGAGGAAGCGCTCCGACGGGCGGGTGAGGTGGGCTCCGCGACGATGCTGCACCCCGGCATCCGTGAGGGCTACTCCGCCGGGCTCGCGCGGCTGCGCCAGGCCGAGGACGTGGAGGTGCTCGTGGACGGCGCGGAGACCGCCGACGGCGTCAGCCCGTCCCTCCTCCGCACCCGGCTGTCCACGTTCCTGGAGCAGCCCGACGCGCTGCTCGAGGAGTGCTTCGGTCCGGCCTCGGTCATCGTGGAGTACGACGACGAGGAGGAGCTCGTCGCCGCGGCGGGACGTCTCGAGGGCTCGCTCACCGCCACCTTGCACGCACAGCCGGAGGACCACGCCCGGCTCGGCGACCTGGTCGCGGTGCTGACCGACCGTGCCGGGCGCCTGGTGTGGAACGGGTGGCCCACCGGTGTCGCGGTGACCTGGGCGATGCACCACGGCGGACCCTTCCCCTCGACGGTCGGGTCGCTGCACACCAGCGTGGGCGTGACGGCGGTACGTCGGTTCCAGCGGCCGGTCTGCTACCAGGACACGCCGGAGGAGCTGCTGCCCGAGGAGCTGCGGGACCGCAACACCCTCGGCATCGAGCGCCGGGTCGACGGCCGGGTCACCGGCGATGACGTCCGGAGCAGCCGGTGACCCCGGTGGAGGAGAACCCGCCGGTGCCCGACGCGCGGGCGGAGGAGGACCCGGGACACGCCCCGACCGGTCGGCGCAGCCACGACCACTGGTTCGGGGAGCCCGGGCGCAACGGCTTCATCCACCGCTCGTGGATGCGGGCCCAGGGGTTCTCCGAGGAGGTCTTCGACGGGCGACCGGTGATCGGCATCTGCAACACCTGGTCCGAGCTGACCCCCTGCAACTCCCACCTCCGCGACGTCGCCGAGTCGGTCAAGCGGGGGGTGTGGCAGGCCGGTGGCTTCCCGCTGGAGTTCCCGGTGATGTCGCTCGGCGAGACGATGCTGCGGCCCACCGCGATGCTCTTCCGCAACCTGATGAGCATGGACGTGGAGGAGTCCCTGCGGGGGAACCCCGTCGACGGCGTCGTCCTCCTCACCGGCTGCGACAAGACCACCCCGGCGGCGATCATGGGTGCCGCGAGCGTGGACCTGCCCACGGTCGTGGTCACGGGCGGACCGATGCTCAACGGCAAGTTCCGCGGCTGTGACATCGGGTCGGGAACGGCGGTGTGGCAGTTCACCCAGGACCTCAACGCCGGACGGATGTCCGAGCAGGACTACCTGGCCGCCGAGTGCGGCATGTCCCGCTCGCACGGTCACTGCATGACCATGGGGACCGCGTCGACGATGGCCTGCCTGGCCGAGGCGCTCGGCCTGCAGCTGCCCGGCTCCGCGGCGATCCCCGCCGTGGACTCGCGCCGCTACGCCCTCGCGCAGCGGGCGGGGCAGCGGATCGTGTCGATGGTCCACGAGGGCCTCGCGATCGGTGACGTCCTCGACCGCGACGCGTTCCTGAACGCGGTGCGCGTCAACGCCGCGATCGGCGGGTCGACGAACGCGGTGATCCACCTGCTCGCGATCGCCGGCCGGGTCGGTGTCGACCTCACCCTCGACGACATCGACCGCTGGGCCCGCGACGTGCCGTGGCTGGTCGACCTGCAGCCCTCGGGCCGGTACCTGATGGAGGACTTCTTCTACGCCGGTGGGCTGCCGGCGGTGATGAACCAGCTCGGCGACCTGCTCGCGGGCGACGCGGTCACGGTCACCGGAAAGACCGTCGCCGACAACGTCGCCGACGCGGAGATCACCGAGAACACCGACGTCATCCGTCGGCGTGAGGAGCCGCTCGGCTTCGGTGCCGGAACCGCCGTGCTGCGCGGCAACCTCGCGCCCGACGGCGCGGTTGTCAAGCAGTCCGCTGCCTCCGAGCGGCTGCTGCGGCACCGAGGACGGGCACTGGTGTTCGCCAGCATCGAGGAGTACGACCGGGCCGTGGAGGACCCGGACCTCGACGTGGACGCCGACACCGTGCTGGTGCTGCAGAACGCGGGCCCGCGGGGCTACCCGGGCATGCCGGAGGTGGGCAACCTGACCATCCCCCGCAAGCTGGCCGAGCAGGGGGTCGACGACATGGTGCGGATCTCCGACGCGAGGATGAGCGGGACCGCCTACGGCACCGTGGTCCTGCACGTCGCGCCGGAGGCCGCGGTCGGAGGACCGTTGGGGCTGGTCCGCACGGGCGACTGGATCAGCATCGACGTGCCGGCGCGCACGCTCCACCTCGAGGTCGACGACGCCGAGCTGGACCTGCGGCGGGTGACGTGGGCGCCGCCCGAGGTGCGCGCCGCGCGTGGGTGGCAGCAGCTCTACGTCGACCACGTCACCCAGGCCGACCAGGGCTGCGACCTCGACTTCCTGGTCGGCCGGACCGGCCACGCCGTGGCCAGGCAGTCGCACTGATGGCCGGGCAGGAGACGGTCGGTCCGTTCGCTGGCGTGGTCGGCCTGCCGCTGTCCGGCGCCGTGCCCGAGGTGGTGCCGGTCCGACGTACCCGCCGGGAGCAGCCGCGGGTCGCCGACGTCGCCGCGGCCACCCAGCGCGCCCTGCAGCCGCTGCGGGCCTCGATCCGGCCCGGCGCGCGGATCGCGGTCACCGCCGGCAGCCGGGGGATCAGCGACATCGCCGGCGTGGTCACCGCGGCGGTGCGCTGGCTCACCGACGCGGGAGCCGAGCCGTTCGTGGTCCCGGCGATGGGGTCGCACGGCGGCGCCACCGCCGAGGGCCAGCGGGCGGTCCTGGCCGACCTCGGCATCACCGAGGAGAGCGTCGGGGCTCCGGTGCGCGCGACGATGGACACCGTCGAGGTGGGTCGGCTCGCCGACGGCACCCCCGTGCACCACGACGCCCTGGCCGCGGCCGCCGACGGCATCCTCCTGGTGAACCGGGTCAAGCCGCACACCGACTTCCACGGCGCCGTGGAGAGCGGGCTGGCGAAGATCCTGGCGATCGGGTTGGGCAACCACCGGGGCGCGCAGGTCCTGCACGCCGGTGGCGTGGCGGCGCTCGGTGGGGCGATCCGTGAGGCCGCCGACGTGGTCCTCGCCCGCGGCCGGGTGCTGGGCGGGCTCGGCATCGTCGAGAACGCACATGAGGAGACGGCCGCGGTCGAGCTCGTCCCGGCCGACCAGGTCGGCCGGGAGGCGGAGACCACGCTGCTGCGGCGGGCCGGCTCGCTGCTGGGGCTCCTGCCGTTCACCGACCTCGACGTGCTCGTCGTCGACGAGATGGGCAAGGACAAGTCCGGCACCGGGATGGACACCAACGTGCTCGGCCGGTGCTGGGTGCCGGGCGTGCCCGAGTTCACCGAGCCCGAGGTGCGGGTGGTGACGGTGCACGGGCTGTCCGCCGCCTCGCACGGCAACGCCGCCGGGATCGGGCTGGCCGACCTCGCCCCCGCCCGGCTGCTGGATGAGATCGACGTGCGCGCGACGTACCTCAACTCGATCACCTCCGGCACCGGGGGGCTGCGCCGGTCCCGGCTGCCGATGCTGCTCGAGGACGACCGCGCGGTCCTCCGGGCCGCGGTGCAGATGTGCGGCCGGCGCGACCAGGCCGCGGTCCGGCTGGCCCGCGTCCGCGACACCCTGTCCCCGGACGAGCTCCTGGTCTCGCCGGCGCTGCTGGACGAGGTCGACGGGCATGCCGAGCTCGACGTCGTCGGGCCCGCCCTCCGGCTCACCACCGACGACGGCCGGCTCTCTGGATGGCCGGCCACGACGGCCTCCGGTCCTCCGGCCACCCGCTCGACCACCTCAGACACTGCGACCAAGGAGCATGCATGAGCATCCACGAAGCCGCTGAGGCGCTCGGGCGCCTCGGCCACAGCGTCCGGCGCGGCATCGACCGCGGGGCCGATGACACGACCAGCCGGTTCCAGGACGGGTCCGCCTGGCGCGTGGAGATCCCCAGCTGCGAGGGCCCGGACGTCATGGACGCCGTCGTCGCCGAGGCCCAGGCCCGGGAGGTGCCCGTGCACCGGGTCTCCCAGGGCAGCGGGGTCATGATGCTCACCGACGACGAGATCCGGAGGATGGTCGCCCTCGGGGAGCAGCACGGCATCGAGGTCTGCCTGTTCACCGGTCCGCGCGGGGCCTGGGGCACGGGCGCGCAGTCCCGGGTCTCGACCGGCGTCGGTGCCGCGGCGCGGGGGAACCGGGAGGTCGCCGCGTGCGTCGCGGAGGCGCATCGGGCGGTCCGGCTGGGGGTGACCAGCCTGCTCGTCGGTGACCTGGGTGTCCTGACCGTGCTCGGGGAGCTGAAGAAGGCCGGCGACCTGCCCGAGGAGCTGGTGCTCAAGACCTCGGTGCTGATGCCGCTGACGAACGGTCCGACCGCCGCGCTGTACGAGCAGCTCGGAGCCACCAGCCTCAACCTGTCCACCGACCTCGACGTCGTCACGATCGGCGAGATCCGGGCCGCGGTGCGCGTCCCGCTCGACGTCTACGTCGAGGTGCCCGACGACCAGGGCGGCGCGGTGCGGTTCTACGACGTGCCGGAGATCGTCCGCGCGGCGGCACCGGTGTACCTCAAGCTCGGGGTGCGCAACGCACCGAACATCTACCCCAGCGGTCTGCACCTGGTCGACACCGCCGTGCGGCTGGGCCGTGAGCGGGTCCGCCGGGCCGAGCTGGTCCTGCGTCTGCTGGCCGAGCAGCAGGACGCCCGATGACCGCGGCGGTGGTGGCGACGGACCGGCTCGTGGACCGGCTCGGGTCCGTGCTCGACGCGGAGCCGGTGACCGACGCCGACCTGCTCGCCGGACACCGGCACGACATGGCCTCCTTCTGCCCGGCGGGCACGCCCGCGGTGCTGGTGCGGCCGGCGTCGACGGAGGAGGTCTCCGGCGTGCTCCGGGTCGCCTCCGAGCTCGGCGTGCCGGTGGTGACCCAGGGTGCCCGGACCGGCCTGGCCGGCGCGGCGAACGCCGTCGACGGCTGCATCCTGTTGTCCACCGTCCGGATGGACCGGGTCCTGGAGATCGACGAGGCGGACCAGATCGCCGTCGTCCAGCCCGGCGTCACGAACGCCGCGCTCTCGCAGGCGGTGCTCGCCAAGGGGTTGTTCTACCCGCCCGACCCGTCCTCGTGGGAGTCGGCCACGATCGGCGGCAACGTCGCCACGAACGCGGGCGGCCTGTGCTGCGTGAAGTACGGCGTCACCGCCGACTTCGTGCGCGGCCTGGAGGTGGTGCTCGCGAGCGGGGAGGTGGTCCGCACGGGACGGCGTACCCACAAGGGCGTGGCGGGCTACGACCTCACCCGGCTCGTGGTCGGCTCCGAGGGCACGCTCGGCGTGGTCACCGAGGCGACGCTCGCGCTGCGCCCCGCCCCCGAGAGCTCGTTGACCGCGGTCGCCGCGTTCGCCTCGGGCGAGGACGCGCTGGCCGCCGCGGCCGCGGTGATGGCCGCCGGGCTGCGACCGTCGCTGCTGGAGTTCCTGGACGGTACGACGGCCCGGGCCGTCCAGCACTACCGCGACCTCGGCCTGCCGACCGACCTCGGAGGACTGCTGCTCGCGCAGTCCGACCGCGGTCACCGTGCCGCCGACGACGTGCGCGCGATGGCGGAGATCTTCCAGCGTCACGGGGCGCTGGAGGTGGCCGAGGCCGACGACCCGCAGGAGGCGGCCCTGCTGCTGGAGGCACGGCGGCTCGTCAACGCCGCGGTGGAACGGCTCGGTGCCACCCTGGTCGACGACGTCGCCGTGCCCCGGGCCAGGCTCGGCCTGCTGCTGCGGGGCATCGAGGAGATCGCGGCCCGCCGGGGCGTCGTCGTCGCCTGCCCCGGGCACGTCGGTGACGGGAACATGCACCCGACGGTGATCTTCGACCGGGACGACCCCGCGGCCAGGGAGCACGCGGTCGCGGCGTTCGGCGACATCATGGAGCTCGGGCTCGAGCTCGGCGGGACGATCACCGGCGAGCACGGCGTCGGCCGGCTCAAGCGCGGCTGGCTCGCCGACGAGCTCGGCGAGACCGGCATGCGGCTGCACCGCGAGGTCAAACGGGTCTTCGACCCGCAGGGGATCCTCAACCCCGGGGTCGTGCTCGAGTCGCCCTAGCCCCCGGAAGCCGGCAGGTCGCGCAGCACCGCGGCCGTGAAGCTGGTCGGCCGCCGGCCGAGCAGCTGCTCGAGGGTCCACGACGAGCCGGTCAGGCCGTGCCGGTCGTAGTAGGCGAACATCGCCACGAGCCCGTCGCGCACGTGCTCGGGCAGGTCGGCCGCGGCCTGCCACTCCTCGAGCGGCTGCTCCGCCGCCTCGACCGGGCGGTCGAGCACCTCCGCGAGCCGGGCGGCCATCGTCTCGGTGTCGAGCAGCTCCGGGCCGCACAGCTCGTAGGTCGCGAACCGGTGCCGGGTGTCGGCCATGGTGGTCGCCGCCGCGGCGGCGACGTCGGCGAGGTCCACGGGGGTGAAGGGCGCCGCGGGCGAGTAGGGGACGGTGAGCAGTCCGGTGCTGCGCGCCGTCTGGAGGTAGGGCAGCACGTTCTGCG
>DATIBI010000232.1:0-16832 GCA_035457605.1 Nocardioidaceae bacterium | reverse complement strand
CGGCGCCGTTCTCGGTGATGTAGATCCGTGGCAGCGGGTAGTCGTCGCGCAGCCGCAGCAGCAGGTCTCGCAGTCCCCACGGCTGCACCTCCCATCCCATGGCCGTCGTCGGCAGGCCGCGGCTCGGGAAGGTCACGTGCTCGGCCGTCACGTACGGCGAGACCGTGGGCCGCTCGGGCTGCGCCGTGCCCGCCCCCATCACGTCCACGCGCGGGTGTCCGGACACGTCGTTGCCGTGGTAGTAGTTCACGCCGAGCACGTCCATCGGAGCCGAGATCGTGGCGAGGTCCCCGTCGCGGACGACGTGCTGCCAGCCCAGATGGGCGGTGTCCTCGAGGACGTCTGCCGGGTAGGACCCCAGCAGCAGCGGGTCGAGGAACACCCGGTTCTGCAGACCGTCGATGCGGCGGGCCGCGTCGACGTCCGCCGGGTCCGCGGGGTCGGCCGGCTCCGCGTGGGTCAGGTTGAGGGTGATCCCCAGGGTCGCGCTCGGCTGCCGCCGGCGGAGCTCCTCCACGACCATGCCGTGACCCAGCATCAGGTGGTGCGCCGCCTGGAGGCCGGCGCCACCCTCCTGCCGCCCGGGGGCGTGCTGGCCGCCGGTGTAGCCGAGGAACGCCGAGCACCAGGGCTCGTTGAGCGTCGTCCACACGCTCACCCGGTCCTGCAGCGCCTCGTGCACGGTCAGGGCGTACTCGGTGAAGCGGGTCGCGGTGTCGCGGTGGCTCCAGCCGCCGAGGTCCTCCAAGGCCTGCGGCAGGTCCCAGTGGTAGAGCGTGACCCAGGGCAGGATCCCCTGACCGAGCAGCTCGTCGACGAGGCGGTCGTAGAACGCCAGACCGGCAGGGTTGACGGCACCGCCGTCGGGCCGGACGCGGGGCCAGGCCACCGAGAAGCGGTACGACGCGAGGTTCAGCGACTTCATCAGGGCCACGTCGTCGACGTACCGGTGGTAGTGGTCGCACGCGGTCTCGCCGGTGTCACCGCCGATCACGGCCCCCGGGATCCGGCAGAACCGGTCCCAGATGCTCTCGCTGCGGCCATCCTCCTTGGTGGCGCCCTCGATCTGGAACGAGGCCGTCGCCGAGCCCCAGAGGAAGGTGGACGGGAAGGTGGTCTCGGCTCTTGCGTTGCCGGCGACCGTCGATGCGGGGGTGTGAGAGGTCATCCCTTGACTGCTCCTGCCATGATCCCGGACACCAGATGGCGTCCGGCGAGAACGAAGAGAACGAGGAGCGGCACCGTCGACAACGCGGCACCGGCCAGGACCAGGCTGTAGTCGACGTAGTAGCCGCTCTGCAGCTGCTGCAGTGCGATCTGGACCGTCGGATTGCTCGCCGGGAGCACGATCAGTGGCCAGAAGAAGTCGGTCCAGGTGGCCATGAACGTGAACAGGGCGAGGATCGCCGCGGCCGGCTTCGCGGCGGGTACCGCGACGTGCCAGAAGGTGCGGAACATCGAGCAACCGTCCACGCGGGCGGCCTCGATCAGCTCCTCGGGAAGGGCGTCAACCAGGTACTGCCGCATGAAGAACACCCCGAACGCGGTGACCAGTCCTGGAACGATGACCGCCCACAGGGTCCCGGTCCAGCCGAGCTTCGCCATCACGATGAACAGGGGGATCACGCCGAGCTGGGTCGGGACGGCGAGCGTCGCCACCACGAAGACCATCAGCGGGTCGCGGCCGCGGAACCGCAGCTTGGCGAAGGCGAAGCCGGCGAGGGTCGAGAAGAACACCACCGACGCCGCGACCACGGTGGACACGATGAGACTGTTCGCCAGCGCCTTCCAGAACTCGACCGTCTCGAAGACACGGGCCGCGTTGTCGAAGAAGTGGCCGCCGGGCAGCAGCGGCGGGAGCCGCCTGGTCATCACGTCCGCCTGGTGCGAGCCCACCAGGAACGACCAGTACAGCGGGAACATCGAGCCGAGGGCGAACGCCAGCAGCAGCCCATAGGTGAGGAAGCCTGGTCTTCTGGTCATCGGTCGCCTCCACTGCTTGCGATCCGCCGGGTCACGAAGAAGTTGAGCAGCGCGAAGGTGACGATGAGCAGGAAGAGGAGCCACGCCACGGCGCTTGCCATGCCTAGGTCACGCACCCGCCAGCCGAGCTCCCACAGGTACATCGTGACCGTCTGGAACTGTCGGTCCGACCCGCCCAGGCCCTCCTTGTCGAACAGCCGGGGCTCGGCGAAGATCTGCAGGCCACCGATGGTGGACGTGATGACCACGAAGATGATGGTCGGTCGCAGCATCGGCACCGTGACCGAGAGGAACTGCCGGAGCTTGGAGGCGCCGTCGATGGCGGCAGCCTCGTAGAGGTCGCGCGGGATCGCCTGCATCGCGGCGAGGAAGATCAGCGCGTTGTAGCCGGTCCAGCGCCAGTTGACCATCGTCGCGATGGCCAGGTGGCTCGGCAGCGTGTCGACGTGCCACCGAATCGGATCGAGGCCGAGGAGCGCGAGCCCTTGGTTGATGAGGCCGAATCGGTCACCGAACAGGTTGCCGAAGATCAGCGACACCGCCACCGGTGCCACGACGTAGGGCACCAGGATGCTCATCCGCCAGAAGGTCTTGGCGCGCAGCTGCGAGTCCAGCAACGCCGCCAGGCCCAGGGCGATCAGGATCTGCGGGCCGGAGGAGAGCGCGAAGATGCTCAGGGTGTTGACCAGCGAGTTCCAGAAGAACCGGTCCTCCAGCACCCGCTGGAAGTTCCCGAGGCCGATGAAGTCACCCTTGCCGCCGAGCAGACCCCACTCGTGAACCGAGACGTAGGCGGTGTACAGCAGCGGGAAGAGGCCGACCAGCGCGAAGAGGATGAAGAACGGGGAGATGTAGAGGTACGGGGAGACCTTGACGTCCCAACGGGACATCTTCTCGCGGACCGGCCGGCGGCGGTTGCGGACCCGCTCCGGCGGGGTCGGGGGTCCCGCAGCAGCGGGACCCGCGACCCTCTCCGTCACCGAGCTCGAAGGGACGGTCATGAGGAGATCAGCCCAGACGCTCGACGTCGCTCAGGAAGGACTCCCAGGCCTCCGCGGGGCTCTCCTTGCCCTCGTCGACACGCTGGATCGCCTGCTGGAAGGCGATGTTGATGTCGGCGTACTTGGGGCCCTTGTGCGGGATGAACGCCACCGCCTCGGCGCGGTCGGCCAGGATCTCGCCGGTGGGGGCGTCGTTGAAGAACGCGTTCGTGGTGTCGGTGAGGACCGGGTCCTCGAGCGCCTCGACCTGGCTCGGGAACGTGCCCTTGGCCTGGAACGCCTTGATCTGCTGCTCGGGGGCGGTCAGCCACGCGGCGAGCTTCTTCGCCTCCTCCGGGTGCTCGGACTGTGATGGGACGGTGAGGTAGGACCCGCCCCAGTTGCCGCCACCGCCGGGGAACACGTTGGCGATGTCCCAGCCCTCGACCCCCGCGGCGTTGCCCTCGATGACACCGAGCATCCAGCCGGGGCAGGCCATGGTGGCGAAGCCGTCGTTCTGGAACGCCGCGGTCCAGTCCTCGCTCCATTGGGTGAGGCCGGTCGACAGGCCGTCCCCGGACGCCGTCGTGACGGTGTCGAAGACCTCCTTGACCTCGGGGTTCTCGGCCGCGATCACGATGTTGTCGGCGTCCTCGAAGGCGAATTCGATCTGGTTGGTCATGGCCTGGGCGATGCCTCCGGAGGCGTCGTACCAGGCGGTCCCCGGGACCTTGTCGACGAACCGCTGGCCGGTCTCGAAGTACTCGTCCCAGGTTCCGAAGAGCGCGGCGACGTCTTGGCGGTCGGTAGGCAGCCCCGCCTTCTCGAACAGGTCGGCCCGGTAGCAGATGCCCTCAGGGCCGACGTCGGTTCCGTAGCCGATGAGCTCGCCGTCGGCGGTCGTGGCGGCCTCGGCCTTCCAGTCCAGCCACCGACCCTCGAGCGCCGGGTCGCTCAGGTCGACGAACGCGTCGGACTGCTCGAGCAGGGCGGCGAGCCAGTCCACCTCGACTGCCTCGATGTCGGACAGCCCCGACCCGGCGGCCAGCTTGGTGTACAGGTTGTCCTGGTGCTCGTTGGCCGTGCCCGCCTTCTTGTGCTCGATCGTGATGTTCGGGTTGAGGCGCTCGTACTCCTCGAGCAGCTTCTCGTAGCCGAACTCGTTGAACGTCGCGATCGACAGCGTGATCCGGCCGTCCTCGGACGAGGCGTCGGAGCTCCCCGAACACGCCGCGGTCATGGTCAGGCCGAGCGCGGTCAGGGCGGCCAGGGCGAGTTTCGACGTCTTCCTGGAGTGGTGGTGCACGGTGACTCCCTGCTGTGGAACCGGACCCGAGGGGCCCGGGGAGGCTTCCCTCTCAGGTGTGGAAGCGCTTCCATGAATGACTGCACGAAAGATGGCATGCGTCACAGCAAGGTGTCAATAACCTGAGAAGATTCACGCGTCCCGCGGTGGAAGCGCGTTCATTCAGAAGAAGTGGCTGGCAGAGCGTGGCCTGGTAGGCCGGCGCCGCTGAAGCTGCGCCGTGCCTCAGACCACGCGCGGCGGCTGGCCGGTCTCGCTCACCATCGGGCGGCCCGCGGCGGCCCAGTCGACCATGCCGCCGGCCAGGTTGACCGCGTCGTGCCCCAGCGCGGCGAGGTAGGCCACCGCCTGTGCGGACCGACCGCCCACCCGGCACACGACCAGAACCTGTCCCTCGGGCACCTCGGCGAGCCGCGCCGGCAGGTCCATCAGCGGCACGTGAAGCGCCCCCTCGACGTGCCCGTGGTCCCACTCGACCGGCTCGCGGACGTCGAGCACGCTCACGCCGTCCGGCAGCGGGTCGGGTACGCCGTGGACGCCGACGGTCGGGACGCTCAGCTCAGAGGCCATGCGCGAAACCTACTTGAGCAGCTTGGACATGCGTCGGTCGGCCAGCGGCTTCCCACCGGTCTGGCAGGTCGGGCAGTACTGCAACGAGGAGTCGGCGAAGGAGACCTCTCGCACGGTGTCGCCGCACACCGGGCAGGGCTCGCCCTTGCGCCCGTGCACCGCGAGGTGGCTCTTCTTCTCGCCCTTGAGCTCGGCCGCGGCCAGCCCCCGGGACCGCTCAACGGCGTCGCCGAGCACGGTCCGGATCGCGTCGTAGAGCACCTTCAGCTCCTCGTCGGTGACGCTCGCGGCGGGCTTGAACGGTGACATCCGCGCCGCGTGCAGCAGCTCGTCGGAGTAGGCGTTGCCGATCCCGGCGATCGTGCCCTGGTTCCGCAGCACGCCCTTGAGCTGGGCCCGCCCGGCGTCGGTGAGGATGTGCCGGAGCACGTCGATGGTGAACTCGTCGGCGAGCGGGTCGGGCCCGAGCCGGGCGATCCCGGGTACGTCGGAGGGCTCGCGGACCACGTAGACCGCCAGTCGCTTCTGCGTGCCCGCCTCGGTGATGTCGAGCCCGGAGCCGTTGTCGAGCACCACCCGGGCGGCCAGCGGTGACTTGTTGCTCGGCTTCGGCGGCAGCTTCGGGACCTCGTCGCGCCAGCGGACCCAACCGGCCCGGGACAGGTGCACCACCAGGTGCAGCCCAGAGACGCAGATGTCGAGGAACTTGCCGTGCCGGGTCACGTCGTCGACCAGCAGCCCGTTCAGCGCCGACAGCGGCGGGTCAAAGGTCTTCAGGGCGCTGAACGCGGCGATGTCCACGCGCACGATGGCGCGGTCACGCAGCCGCTCGCGCAGGTCCGCGGCGAGCGCCTCCACCTCGGGCAGCTCGGGCACGTGGCCAATATAGGCCGCGAAGCGGGCGGGTTCTGGCCGATCCGGACTACTGACAACTGCGGGTCGAATGCGCAGAATGGCATGTATGCAGCGCGCGACGCCTCTGCCCGCCCGCGGCGAGGTGTTCCTCGACGCCCGGGGTGGCGCGCGCACGATGCGGGTCTCCTGGCACTCCGAGGCCGGGGTGGTCGTGCTCTCCCTGTGGCGCGAGGGGCACTGCGCGTGCACCTTCCGGCTACCGGTCGAGGACGTCCCCGCGTTCATCGAGGTGCTCCGCTCGGGGTTGAGCGAGGCCTACGACCAGGTGCGCACCGACTTCGCGCCGCACACGCCGACGCGCGGCGACCTGGCCGTCTGACCCGGTCGACCCGGGTTGACCCGGTCGACCCGGGTTGACCCGGTCGAGTCGGCGGACCCGGTCGACCCGGTCACCGAACCATCAGCAGCAGCGAGGTCACCGCGAGCACCAGGGCGGCAAGCACCCCGATCGACATCGCGACCACCGCGGCCACCAGCAGCGTCCGGGTGTGGTCGATCTCGCCGGACCGGTAGGCGAGCAGCCGGACCATCCCGACCGGCAGTGCCGTCAGGGTGATGAGCAGGCTCAGCCCCCAGGCCATCTCCAGTCCGCTCATGGTCCTCCGATGCCCACGCGGGCGGCCCGATAACCGTCGATACGACTCGCTAGCGAAATCTAAGGTTTGGCCTAGATTCGTCGATACAGTCCCATCGTGGACCCGGTACGCAACCCCTACGCCCCCGGCGCCGGTCAGCGCCCGCCCGAGCTGGCCGGACGTGACCGCGAGCTGCGCCAGTTCGAGGTCACCCTGGAACGCGTCGCCTCGGGCCGGCCCGAGCGCTCGATGGTGCTCTCCGGCCTGCGCGGTGTCGGCAAGACCGTGCTGCTCAACGCGCTGCGCAGCCTCGCCGTGAAGCGTGCCTGGGGCACCGGCAAGATCGAGGCACGTCCGGACCAGTCGCTGCGGCTGCCCCTGGCCCAGGCGGTGCACGCCGCCGTCCGCGAGGTGGCGCACCGGCACCGGGACCCCGAGCGGGTCGACGCCGTCGCGGGCGTGCTCAAGTCGTTCGCGCTGGTCACCCGGCTCGAGGACCGCAAGGGGGTGCGCTGGCAGCCCGCGTCGATCGGCGCGGACGTCCCCGCCGCCAAGGGCCGTGCCGACTCCGGCGACCTCGAGCTGGACCTGATCGAGCTGTTCACCGACGTGGCCGACCTCGCCGCCGACCTCGGAGTGGGCATCGGCCTGTTCATCGACGAGATGCAGGACATCCCCACCGCGGAGCTCGCCGCGCTCTGCGGCGCCTGCCACGAGATCAGCCAGCAGGGTGCGCCGCTCGTCGTGGTCGGTGCCGGCCTGCCGCACCTGCCGGTGGCGCTGGCCGCGAGCAAGTCCTACGCCGAGCGGCTGTTTCGGTACGTCGTGGTGGACCGGCTGCCCCGCGACATGGCGGACCGGGCGCTGCTCGTGCCGGCCGGTACCGAGGACGTGGAGTACGAACCCGACGCCCTGGACGAGCTCTACCGCCTCACCGACGGCTACCCCTACTTCGTGCAGGCCTACGGCAAGGTCACCTGGGACGTGGCGGTGGAGAGCCCGATCCGGGTCGCCGACGTGCAGGAGGCCTCGCCGGAGGCCGAGGGCGAGCTCGCGGTCGGGTTCTTCGGCGCCCGCTACGACCGGGCGACCCCCGCCGAGCGGGACTACATGCGCGCGATGGCCGAGCTCGGCGCCGACAACAACGACGCCTCGGTCACCACCGCGCAGGTCGCCGACGCTCTGGCCCGCAAGCCGCAGAGCCTCTCCCCGGCCCGGGACGGCCTGATCAAGAAGGGCCTGGTCTACTCCTCCGAGCGCGGCGCGGTCGCCTTCACCGTGCCTCACTTCGGCAAGTTCCTGCGCGCCCAGCACACCTGAGCGACGTCGTCGACGGGTGGCACGGCCTCGCCCGCTCACGGTCCGCCCACAGGCTGCTCCCCGGCGGGTACGTCGGACCGCGCCGCCGACCAGGCCGCGGAGATCGGCCGGGGTGCCACGATGTACCCATGCAGCCGAGCGCGCGCGGGACCGGGATGCCGCAGGTCGTGGCCCACCGGGGCGCCAGCCAGGTCAACGCCGAGCACACCCTGGGGGCCTACCTGGCCGCGCTCGACGAGGGCGCGGAGGCTCTGGAGTGCGACGTCCGACTGACCGCGGACGGGCACCTGGTCTGCGTGCACGACCGGACCGTCGACCGGACCGCGAACGCCCGCGGGGTGATCTCGACGATGGACCTCGCCGAGCTGGACGACCTGGACTTCGCGTCCTGGAAGAACCCGTGGGCCGAGCTCGACGACGAGGCGCCCGACCTCGACGAGGAGCGCAAGAAGATCCTCACCCTGCGCCGGCTGATGGAGGCCGTCGCGGACTACGAGCGCCCGGTGGAGCTGGCGATCGAGACCAAGCACCCGACCCGGTACGCCGGACTCGTCGAGCGCCAGCTGGTGGAGCTGCTCGACTCCTTCGGCTGGGCCGGTCCGGACTCCCCGGTGCGGGTGATGAGCTTCTCCCGGCTGGCGCTGAACCGGGTGCGCAAGCTCGCGCCGGACCTCGACGTGGTGATGCTGGTCGAGCGGCTCTACGCGTGGCAGGTGAACAAGGGCCTGGTCGGGGAGGACTGGATCATCGGTCCCGGGATCGACCTGGTACGCGCCAACCCGAGGTTCGTCAGTAGACTCCGACGCGCCGGTCGCCGCATCCATGTCTGGACGGTCAACACCCCCGAGGACCTCGACCTGTGCGTCGAGCTGGGGGTCGAGGCTGTGATCACCGACACGCCCGGACCCGCGCTGAAACACCTGTACGGGTGAGTTTGGGGCGGGGGCGGCTGGGCAGAATCGTCGTGACCGGTCAGAAGTACATGTTCGAGGGGATGAGTAGCGTGGCGACACGCTCGACGCGAGCCAAGCACGCGCCAGTGACACTGCGCGTGCCCTTCGCTGCGTCCTCGGTCGCCCTGGCGCGCAAGCATCTGAAGAACTGGCTGACCGAGTACGGCGCCCCGCGCGACGTCATCGAGGACGGGCGCGTGGTGCTCTCGGAGCTGGTGGCGAACTCGATCCGCCACGCCGAGCCGCTCGCCGACGGGACCTTGCTGATCACCTGGAAGCTCGAGCGCCGGGGGCTGCAGATGTCGGTCAGCGACGGCGGCAGCCCGACCCGTCCCAGGAAGGTGAACGCCCCCTCCTCCGCCCTGGCCGGCCGCGGCATGGCCATCGTGGAGTCGCTGTGCGTGGCGTGGTGGGCGGACAAGACCCGCTCGCAGTCCACCGTGCACGCGATCCTCGAGCTCGGCTGAGCGCACTGCTCCAGTAGCCTTTCCCGTCATGGGAAAGCGGTCGCGCAACAAAGCCAGGGCAGAAGCCAGCCCCACCCCCACCGCAGCCGGTGAGGTCGGCCCCCGCCAGCCGTGTCCCTGCGGGTCCGGGCGCCGCTACAAGGCCTGTCACGGCAGCGCGTCCGGCCCGGTGCCGACCTTCGTCGCCCGGCCCTTCGAGGGGCTGCCGGGTGAGTGCGACATCGTCGCGATGCGCGAGATCGTCCCGGCGGCCACCGCGCCGCTGACCCTGGTCGACGGGGTGAGCACCGACCGCTCGGTGGTGCTCTGCTCGCTGCTGCCGATGGCGTCGCCGGCGCTGGTCCGCGCCGACGGCACGATCTGGCTGGGGCTGCAGGTGCAGCACAGCTTCGGCGACCCGAGCCGCGACCTCGCCGCCGTGCTGGAGCGGGCCCTCGACGCCGAGCCGGGTTCGGTGGTCGGGCTGACCGACGACCCCGGCGAGGGCCGCCGGCTGCAGGACCTGGTCGCCGACGGGCCGCTGGACGTGACCGTCCACGAGGGCTTCGACTTCTGGGTCTCCGACGTCGAGGACGAGTCCGGCGCGGTGAAGGCGTCGCTGGAGCGCGCGAACGCCGCCGCGTCCCCGACGGTCAGGCTGGCCTCGGTCGAGGCCGCCTACTGGACCAACGTGGGCACCAAGGAGCACCTGCGCTGGGTGATGCCGCACGACGAGGACGCGCTGCTGACCGCGCTCGCCCGGCTGCACGCGGCCGGCAAGGACGTGATCGCCGAGGGCGCCCGGCTGGTGGGCATGTTCCGGGCGCACGGCCTGCTGGTGCCGGTGTGGGACCTGCCCGTCGGCACCGGCGCCGAGGCGCTCGAGGAGCCGGCCGCGGCGTTCGCCAAGGACCTGGAGGCCGCATTCGCGGACGAATCGCCCCTGACCAGCGAGGAGCGGGCCGCCCGGTCCGGTCTGACCAACCGGCAGCTGACCATCCGCTGACCTGGCTAGACCACTCGGGCCATTTTTCGGTGACGCCCGCCATATTGACCGTCTCAGGTTGAACCCCTCGCGGGGCTACCCGTACATTTATGAGTGCCCGGTCGTTGTTGTATCCCCCGTCAGCAACGGCCGGGCTTTTTCTTTGCCCGGATGCGCTTGACCAGAAATCCGGCTGCCGATCGCCGGTGCGACGCGATGGGGAGTCTGCCCACCCGACCGGGTGCGGGGCGGGTGCCCCGCCACCCGGCGCGGGGCTAGAGAAGCTCGCGGGAGACCGGGCAGGACATGCAGCGCGGACCTCCCCGGCCGGAGCCGAGCTCGGAGCCGGAGATCGCGACGACCTCGATCCCGGCCTCCTCCAGGCGGGTGTTGGTCTCCACGTTGCGCTCGTAGGCGACTGCCACCCGCGGCGCGATCGCCAGGGTGTTGTTGCCGTCGTCCCACTGCTCGCGCTCGGCGGTGACCGGGTCCAGACCGGTGTCGATCTGGTGCAGGGTGTCGATGCTCATCGCCTTCGCCGCGGCCACCAGGAACGGTTCGGCCTCGGCGATCGACAGCACGAGGTCCCGGTCGTCCTCGCCGTTGCGCTCCTTCAGCGTCACGGTGTGGGCCTGTAGGTGGTCGGCCACGTTCGGGTACATCACGATCTTGTCGACGTCGACCATCGTGCACACGGTGTCCAGGTGCATGGTGGCCCGCTCCTGGGCGATCGGGACCGCGAGCACGGTGTGCGCCAGCCCCGCGGAGAACACCCCGCGGGCGAGCCGCTCGGCGCCGGCCGGCGTGGTCCGCTCCCCGACACCCACCGCGATCACGCCGGGCGCCAGCAGCAGCACGTCGCCGCCCTCGACGTACTCGTGCTGCCAGCCGTGGATGCTCGGCGTGCCCTGGAACCGGGGGTGCTCGGTGTAGATCAGCTCGGTCAGCTGGGTCTCCCGCTCCCGCGCCGGCATCGCCAGCGAGGTCACCGCGACCCGGTCCTGGATCCACACGCTGGAGTCGCGGGTGAACAGCAGGTTGGGCAGCGGGTCGATCAGGAAGTCGTCGTGCGCGAGCAGGCTGGTGACCAGACCGAAGCCGCCGCGGACCTCGTCGTTGCGGACGCCGGCGGTGAGGAACAGCGCCAGCTCCTCGGGACTCTGGTCGCGGAGGGCGGCCGAGAGGTAGCTGCGCAGCGTGTCGCCGAGCAGCAGGCTCGACATCACCGAGCCGATCGCGTGCTCGCGGGCCTTCTCGCTCTGCAGCGTCTCGACGAGCAGGTCGGTGAGGTAGAGCACCTCGACGTCACGGTCCCGCAGCGCCTGCGCGAACGCGTCGTGCTCGTCCTGGGCGCGGCTCACCCACGGGATCCCGTCGAAGAGCAGCTTGTCGTTGTTGCGGGGCGTGAGCCGCTTCAGCTCGGGGCCGGGGCGGTGCAGCATGACCGTCCGCAGCCGTCCGACCTCACTGTTCGCGCCGTGGGTCCGGTCCGTGCGCTCCGTTGCGCCGAGGTTCGTCATAGGCCGAAGCCTAATGCCGTCGCCCTGCCGGCGAGACGGGTGCTTCGGGGTCAGCCGACGAGCTCGTAGAGGGTCAGCCCGGCCAGCAGCAGGCACACGCCGGAGCCGATGTAGTGCAGCATCGACAGCTTCAGGTAGCGCAGCAGCACCCGGCCGCTGAGCACGGCCAGCCCGGACACCGCGAGCAGCGCGCCCCAGGCCCCGACGAAGACGCTGACCGGGTCGTCGTACTTCGCGACCAGGCTGACCGTCAGCAGCTGTGACAGGTCGCCCCACTCGGCGGCGAAGAGCACCAGGAACGACGCCACGACCGCGCGCCAGCCGGTGCGGGCCTCGGTCGCCTTGGCGGCGTACTCGTCCTCGGTCTCCTGCTCCTCGGCGTCGGCCCCCGGCGCGGACTTGAACAGGATGAACGCGCCGACCAGGAAGATCGCGATCGCGACACCCTTGATCAGGGTGTCGGGCAGCAGGGTGGCGAGCTTGCCGGCGGTGACCGCGATCAGCACCTGCAGGAAGAACGCCAGCCCGACGCCCAGCCACACCAGCAGAGGCCTGTAGCGGGTGGACAGCACGAGTGCGGCGATGAACGTCTTGTCTGGCAGCTCCACCACGAAGATCGCAGCGAAGGTGAGGGCGACGACGGCGAGGTCCATGGGTGCGTTCCTGACCTGTCAGGGGTTGCGGACGATCTCCCGCGTGGCGGCGATGGCCTCGGCGAGCACGTCCTTGATCGGCCGGCCGGTGGCGCTCGCGACGGCTGCCAGGTCGTCGTACTCCGGCTGTGCGTTCACCACCACACCGTTGTGCAGTGCAAGTTTCACATGCACCCGGTGACCCTCGACCTGCACGGTCCGCATCTCGCGGTCGAGGGCGTGCTTGCCGAGCGCGATCTCGCGGACCCCGATCGTGGAGGTCTGCCGGAAGATCTCGGTGCGCACCGCCTCGGCCCGGTCGCCGGACACCAGCGCGTGCAGGGTGTGCGCCGGACGGCCCTTCTTCATCACGATGGGGCTCAGCCATGCGTCGGAGGCGCCGGCGCCGAGCAGTGCGGCGATCACGTTGGGCCACAGCCGCGGGTCGAGGTCGTCGACGTTGGTCTCGATCATCAGCGGAGCGGCGGTCCCGTGCTCCCCGGCGGGTACGTCGGACGGGGCGCCGACGAACAGCCGGAGCACGTTCGCGTGGCCCTCCGGGTCCCTCCCGCCCGCGCCCACCCCGACCCGGTCGACGGTCATCGCCGGCTGCGGGCCGAAGCCGGTGGCGTTCGCGGTGAGCAGGGCGGCGCCGGTCGGGGTGCACATCTCCATCGCGACCGGACCCGCGAATGACGGCACCCCGCGCAGCAGCTGGGCGACGGCGGGCGGTGGCACCGGCATGCTGCCGTGCGCGCCCCGCACCGTGCCGGAGCCGACCGCCACCGGGGAGACCACGAGGCTGGTCAGGCCGAGGTGCTCGAGACCGGCGCACACGCCGACCACGTCGGCGATCGCGTCCAGGGCGCCGACCTCGTGGAAGTGCACCTCGCCCGGCTCGGTGCCGTGCACGGCCGCCTCCGCGACCGCGAGCCGCTCGAAGGTGGCGTGCGCCCGGGCCCGGACCGCCTCGGGGAGGTCGGCCCCGGCCAGCAGTGCCTCGACGTCGCGCCAGGTGCGGTGGGTCTGGCTGTCGGCGACCTCGACGTGGCACCGGGTGGCGGCGAAGCCGTTGCGGGTCACCGTCTCCGGGGTCAGCGCGACGTGCTCGGGGGCCACCGCCGACACCGCAGAGGCGATGACCTCCACCGGCACCCCGGCCCCGACCAGGGCGCCGAGCAGCATGTCCCCGCTGGCGCCGGAGGAGGCGTCGACCCAGCCGATCACCGGGTGGACCCGTCGGGGGGACCCGGGACCGTCCCGTCGGCGACCGTGCGGGGGGCCGCGTTGCGGGCCACCCGTGCCGCGAACACGCCCGCGCCGAAGCCGTTGTCGATGTTCACCACGGTCACGCCGGGGGCGCAGGAGTTCAGCATGCCGAGCAGGGCGGCCACCCCGCCGAAGGAGGCGCCGTAGCCGACGGACGTCGGGACCGCGACGAGCGGCACCCCGGTGAGCCCGCCGACCACGCTCGGCAGCGCACCCTCCATGCCGGCCACCACGATCAGGCAGTCGGCGGTGACCAGCTCCTCGCGCGCGGCGAGCACGCGGTGCAGGCCGGCGACCCCGACGTCGTTGACCATCCGGACCCCCGCGCCGTAGGCACGCGCGGTCAGCGCCGCCTCCGCGGCGACCGGCGCGTCCGACGTACCGGCCGAGACCACCGCGACGGTCCCGCGGGCGGTCGGCATCGGCCCGACGGTCACCGCGCGGGCCACCGCGTCCACCTCGGCGTGCGGCATCGCCTCCACGACCGCCGCGATCGCCTCGTCGTCGAGCCGGGTGGCGAGCACCGCGTGCTCGGGGTGCGCCTCGTGCAGCGTGCGGAGGATCTCCACCACCTGGACGGGGGTCTTGCCGGCGCCGTAGACGACCTCGGGGTCCCCCGTACGGGTAGCCCGGTCCGTGTCGACTCGGGCGTACCCCAGGTCGGAAACAGGCTTGTCGGTCATGGGCCCGAATGTATATCGCCCTAGGCTGGGGGCGTGCCTGGAGTCCCACCCGCCCGTTACGCCTACCTCGGTCCCGAAGGGACCTTCACCGAGCAAGCGCTGCGCAGCGTCCCCGCAGCCGCCCGCGCCGAGCTGCAGCCGTGCGCGACCGTGACGCTCGCGCTGGACGCCGTGCGGAACGGTGAGGCCGACGGGGCGGTGGTCCCGATCGAGAACTCCGTCGAGGGCTCGGTGCCGGTGACGCTGGACGAGCTGGCGATGGGTGAGCCGCTGATGATCACCCGCGAGATGACCGTGCCGATCGCGTTCTCGCTGCTGGCGCGTCCGGGTACCCGACCCGAGGACATCAAGGTGGTCGCGACCCACCCGCACGCGGCCGCGCAGACCCGGCGCTGGCTGGCGCTGCACCTGCCGGACGCGCACGTGGTGCACGCTACCTCCACGGCGGCCGCGGCAGCCGCGGTGGCCGACCCGTCCTCCACGTGGGACGCGGCGATCGCCGCCCCGGTCGCCGCCGACCACTACCGGCTGGCGGTCCTGGCCGAGGGGATCGGGGACAACCCGGACGCGCTCACCCGGTTCGTCCTGGTGTCCCGACCCGGCGTTCCGGCGCCGCCCACCGGCACCGACAAGACCTCACTGGTGGCGTTCATGCGCGACGACCACCCGGGCGCTCTGCTGGAGATCCTCGAGCAGCTGGCCACCCGCGGGGTGAACATGACCCGGATCGAGTCCCGTCCGACCGGCGCGGCCCTGGGCAACTACTGCTTCTCCATCGACTGCGAGGGGCACATCGAGGACGCGAGGGTCGGCGAGGCGCTGATGGGCCTGCGCCGGGTCTGCGCGGACGTGCGCTTCCTCGGCTCCTACGAGCGTCACGACGGGGTGGCCCCGAGCATCCGGCCCGGTACGTCGGACCGCGAGTTCTCCGACGCCGCGGCCTGGCTCGCGCGCCTACGTCACGGAGGCTGACGGGCGCGACTAGGCTCAGCGCGATGGAAACCTCGGTGCTGATCACGGTCCTCCTCGTCCTGCTCGTGACGTCGGTCGTCGCGCTCGTGCTGGCGGTCCTCGCGCTGCGTCGGGCACAGCCCGGCTACGCCCGTCGTACCTCCGCCAAGCGCAACGCGGCGTCGCTGCCCACCGACGTGGAGGGGCTGCGCAGCGAGGTCCAGGCGCTCCGGCTCGAGGCGGCGGAGGCGCTGCGGCACCTCGCGGTGGTCCGCTACGACGCCTTCGGGGACATGGGCGGGCACCTGTCGTGGTCGATGGCGCTGCTCGACGATGGCGGCAACGGCATTGTGCTCACCTCCATCCACGGTCGCAGCGAGGCCCGCACCTACGCCAAGAACGTGGCCGCGTGGTCGTGCGACCAGGCCCTCTCACCCGAGGAGGAGGAAGCGATCAAGTTCGCCAAGACGGCCTGAGGCAGGGGCCCCCGGCGCGCACCTCGAGGCGACCTGCCCGGGTGTCCACCGCGACCGTGGCCAGCGTGGCGTGCCACAGCACCGGGTCCATGCTCCGGTCGGGGTGAGCGCACACCCCGCCGACCTCGCGGTGGTCGCGCATCGCCGCGACCACCGTGCCGGGGTCCTCGGGGAGCCGGTCGGCGAACGCCTCGAGCAGGGTCGCCCGGCGGATCTCGGTGCCCGGCCCGATGCCGGCGGCCAGGCAGCCCGGCCTTCCCTTGCCGGAGACGAAGTGGTTCGTGCGGACCAGCAGCCCGTCCTCGGCGTCGAGCTCGCCGGGCCCACCCGGGAACAGCTCCACCGACACCGTGCGGCCGCCGTCCTCGCGTCCCTCGACCAGGGTCAGCGACGTCGACGCGGAGGTGCGCACCGAGCCGGCCGTGCCCAGCGCCTGGTCCAGGTCGCGCGCGGTGTCGAGGATCCGACGGCTCAGCAGGTGCACCGGGTAGCCGATGCCGTCCTCTGCCGCGCCCTCGTCGTTCGCGTGGTGGAGCATGTTGAACAACACACCGACCCCGTCGCTGTTCACGCCGATCTTGCCGAGCACGCCGTACTCCGTGACCGTCTCGACGACCCGCCCGTCGGGGCGGGGAATGCGCCAGTGCAGCCAGTTCCCGGCCATCGCGGCGTACCAGTCCCACGTCTGCACCGCGACCGGCGGCCGGCCCGGCGGGAGGGCGACCACCGTGGAGCACTCGCTGACCACCCCGGTCGGGTTGGCGACCGCGAGCAGCTCGGTGCGGGCGTTGACCGCGGCGATCTCGTGGACCTCGACGTCGGCGCCGTGGGCGATGCCGCGGATCTCCTCGGCCGCCTCCGGCGCGACCCGGTCGATGGTCTCCCGCGCCCGGTCCGACCAGGCGCGGACGTCGAAGTCGCCGACCGCCCGGGTCAGGAACAGCCGGTGGTACGCCGCGACCGTGCGCCGTACCTCCTCGCGGTGACGCCGCCCGAACTCCACCCCGCGGTCGTAGCCGTCGAGCACCGACGAGGTGAAGGTCCGCACGTTCCCCATGCGGACACGGTACGTCGGGCGGGGTCGCTCAGCGAGGCACGCGGACCAGGAGCCGGCCGTGGATGACCTCGGCGTTCATCTCCTTGCCCGGCCCGATCGGGTCGCCGTCGAGCTGCCGGGGGGTGGCGTGCGCGGCGCGGATGGTCACCTTCTTGCCGGTCATCCGGTTCAGCGAGTCGTCGACCCGCTTGCCCTTGCTCATCACCCGGAA
>DATIBI010000231.1:0-8574 GCA_035457605.1 Nocardioidaceae bacterium | reverse complement strand
GGGACCAGGTCCCGGCCGGGGTCGTGGCGCTGGTGCGGCGCTGGTGCGGTGCCGCGCCGTGTGACGCGGCGCGGGGCTACCGTCGCGGGCCGGTCAGCTCTGCGCGGAACCGCCGGAGCTGCTACCCGTGCTGCTGCTCGTGCTGTTGCCGGCGCTGCTGCTGCCCGTGCTGTTGCCCGTGCTGTTGCCCGTGCTGTTGCTCGCGCTGTTGCCGTTGCCGTTGCTGTTGCTGGACTTGCGCGGCGGCAGCTTGTCGCCGGGGCTCGAGGCGGCGCTCGATCCCGACGCGGTCTTCTTGGCCGGGCTCTTCTTGGCGGTCGTCCTCTTCGTCGTGGTCTTCTTGGCCGCGCCCTTCTTGGCCGGGGCCTTCTTCGCGGCGTCGCTGCTGGCGGTGCTCTTGGCGGCGGTGCTCTTGGCGACGTCTGCCGGCGTTGCCCCGGTCGACGTACCAGCGGTCTTCTTCGTCGTGGCCTGCTTGGCAGTCGTCTTCTTGGCGGTGCTCTTCTTGGCGGTGCTCTTCTTCGCGGTGCTCTTCTTGGCGGTGCTCTTCTTCGTGGCCGGCGCCTTCTTCGTGGCCGGCGCCTTCTTCGCGGTCGTCTTCGCGGCGGGTGCCGTGGCAGATGCCTTCTTCGCGGTCTCCGTGCCGGCACCGGCCGTGGCCGCAGCCGCCCCCACGTTCTCCTCCGGCGTGTGGCCCGGCTCGTTGACCTCCGGCACCGCCCGCAGGTCCACGGGGGCGGTGGCCTTGGCCTTGGGCTGCCGACGTCCGGTCTTCTCCAGGACCGAACCGACGGTCTCACCCGCCTTGGCGGCGGCCGTCCTGCCCACCTGCCCGGCCACCGAGCGGCCCCGCGCCGCGGTTCCCTTGGCCTGCTCGACGGCCTTGGCCGCCGTACCCTTCGGGTCCTTGATCGAGCTGAGCGCGGTGTCGGTGATCTTGCCGAGGGGGTTCTTCGGAGTCACGTAAGTCCCTTTCGTCGCGAAGCGCGGTCGTTCCCACCTTGACCGTATTGAAACCTCCGCGACCGCGCTTCGTATAGGCACCGGTGCTTCGGAATCGATAGGTTGCCCCCATGACTGCCGCTGCTGACGCGACGACCCCTGCGCCGACGACGGGTCCGCTGGTCGTCCTCGACCACGTCGACAAGTGGTTCGGTGACCTGCACGTGCTGCAGGACATCAACCTCACCATCACCAAGGGCGAGGTCGTCGTGGTCATCGGGCCGTCCGGCTCGGGCAAGTCCACCCTGTGCCGCGCCATCAACCGGCTCGAGACGATCAACGAGGGGACCATCCGGCTCGACGGGCAGCCGCTCCCCCAGGAAGGCAAGCAGCTCGCGCAGCTGCGGGCCGAGGTCGGCATGGT
The DNA here is from genome assembly GCA_035457605.1 of Nocardioidaceae bacterium. GTDB lineage: Bacteria > Actinomycetota > Actinomycetes > Propionibacteriales > Nocardioidaceae > Nocardioides_C. Next base: position 7,208 of record DATIBI010000231.1, on the reverse strand, counting down.
CTTCCAGTCGTTCAACCTCTTCGCGCACAAGACGATCCTCGAGAACGTCACGCTCGGGCCGATCAAGGTCCGGAAGCTGAAGAAGGAGGACGCCGAGCGGCGGGCGAAGGAGCTGCTCGACCGGGTCGGAGTCGGCGAGCAGGCGAACAAGTACCCCGCCCAGCTCTCCGGCGGCCAGCAGCAGCGCGTCGCGATCGCCCGCGCCCTGGCCATGGAGCCGAAGGTGATGCTGTTCGACGAGCCGACCTCCGCGCTGGACCCCGAGATGATCAAGGAGGTCCTCGACGTCATGGTGGACCTCGCCGAGCGCGGGATGACCATGGTCGTGGTCACCCACGAGATGGGCTTCGCGCGCACCGCCGCGAACCGGGTGGTGTTCATGGCCGACGGCCAGATCGTCGAGGAGAACACCCCCGAGGAGTTCTTCACCCACCCGAAGTCGGACCGTGCCAAGGACTTCCTCGGCAAGATCCTCAAGCACTGACCGACCCACAAGACGCGGCCGGGACCAAGGGGCACCGGCCCGGACCACACAGGAAACGAGGGGAACAATGCGCTTCACCAGGACGAAGGCCGTCATCGCGGCCGCTGGCCTGTCGCTCGCGCTCGCCGCGTGCGGTGGCGGGGACGAGGGCGGTGGCGGCAACGTCGCTGTCGAGGAGAACCCGGAGTTCGAGGCCGGCACGACGATGGCGGAGATCGCCGACGCCGGCAAGGTCACCATCGGCACCAAGTTCGACCAGCCCGGCTTCGGTCTGCTCGGGCTGTCCGACGAGCCCGAGGGCTTCGACGTCGAGATCGGCAAGATCATCGCCGGTGCGATGGGCGTCTCCGAGGACAACATCGAGTGGAAGGAGACCCCGTCCGACATCCGCGAGCAGGTCATCGAGGACGGTGAGGTCGACTTCGTCGTCGCGACGTACACCATCAACGACGAGCGCAAGCAGCGGATCACCTTCGCGGGCCCCTACTACGTCGCCGGCCAGATGCTGATGGTCAAGTCCGACAACGACACCATCAGCGGTCCAGAGGACCTGAAGTCCAACCCGGACTCGAAGGTCTGCTCGGTGACCGGGTCGACGCCGTCGGAGAACATCAAGGAGTACCTCGCCAACGAGAACCAGCTGGTGCTCTTCGACGTCTACGACAAGTGCGCCAACGCGCTGCGCACCGGCCAGGTCGACGTGGTGACCACCGACAACGTGATCCTGCTCGGCTTCGTCTCCGAGTCCGACGGCGAGTTCAAGCTGGTCGGTGAGCAGTTCACCGAGGAGCCCTACGGAATCGGCATCAAGAAGGGCGACGTCGAGTTCTGCGAGTTCATCAACCAGACCCTGCAGGACAACGAGGACGCCTACAACGAGGCCTGGAAGAGCACCGCGGGTGAGGTGGAGGGCACCGAGACCCCGACGCTGCCCGAGCCCGACGAGTGCAGCTGACCTGAGTGACCCTCCCGCCGTGACGCCGACGGCGTCCCGGCGGGAGGGCCCGGCAAGTCCCAGGAGGGATGACGCGTGGACGCAGTGACCGACAACCTGGACCTGTTCTGGTCCGGGTACCTCAGGTCCCTCGGGATCTGCTTGTGGGGGATGGTGGGGTCGCTCGTGCTCGGCACGGTGATCGCGGGGTTCCGGGTCTCGCCGATCCCCGCGCTGCGTGGGTTCGGGTCGGCCTGGGTCACGGTGGTCCGCAACTGCCCGCTGACGGTGTTCCTGTTCCTCATCGCCTTCGGCCTGCCCGAGATCGGCATCAACCAGTCCTACTACGTCTTCGGCGTCACCGCCCTGGTCGTCTACACCTCGGCGTTCGTCTGCGAGGCGCTGCGCTCGGGCATCAACGCCGTCCCCGCCGGTCAGGCCGAGGCGTCCCGGGCGATCGGTCTCACCTTCGGCCAGACCCTCAGCCAGATCGTCCTGCCCCAGGCCTTCCGCACCTCCGTGCCGCCGCTGGGCAGCGTGATCATCGCGATGTTCAAGAACTCCGCCGTCGTCGGCGCCTTCGGCGTCGGCCGGGACCTGTTCAGCGTCGGCAAGCAGCTGTCCAGCGCCCAGGGGTACGACCCTGTGCCGGTGCTCACCGGCGTGGCGATCGCGTACCTGTGCATCACCATCCCCGCCGGGCTGATCCTGGCCGGCATCGAGAAGAAGGTGGCGATCGCGCGATGACCTCCGTCCTCTACGACGAGCCCGGTCCCCGCGCCCGGCGCCGGGCCCTGATCGGAACCGTCATCGCCTCCGTGGCCATCGCCGGCCTGCTCGTGCTGGTCGGCATGCGCCTGGCCGAGCAGGGCCAGTTCTCCATGGAGCTGTGGGGCCCGCTGATCGACCCGAGCAACGAGGACTTCCCGCTGGTGTGGGACCTGCTCGGTCAGGGGCTGGTGGCCACCATGGTGGCCGCCGTCCTGGCGATCACGCTCTCGCTGGTGGTCGGCACCCTCCTCGGGACCGCGCGGATGATGCTCGGTCGCTGGGGACGGATCCCGCTGGTCGGCTGGATCGAGCTGTTCCGCGGGCTGCCGGTCGTGATCACGATCTTCTACGTGTGGCAGGTGCTGCCCGAGCTCGGCCTGGACGTCAGCGCACTGCCCGGCGAGAGCGGCTTGTGGTACGTCGTGATCGGCCTCATGCTCTACAACTCGGTGATCATCGCCGAGATCCTCCGCGCCGGAGTGGCCTCGCTGCCCCGCGGCCAGGGGGAGGCAGCCCGCGCCATCGGGATGACCGAGGGCCAGGTGATGCGGACGGTCCTCCTGCCCCAGGCGTTCCGGACCATGCTCCCGGCGCTGATCAGCCAGCTGGTCGTGGTGCTCAAGGACACCTCGCTCGCCGCGGTGCTCGCGCTCTACACCGAGCTGCTGCGCCGCGGGAACCTGATCGCGCTGAACCTCGACAACCCGATCCAGACGCTCTCGATCGTCGGGCTGATCTTCATCCTCATCAACTACGGCCTCTCCCGCCTGGCGACCTTCACCGAGGCGCGGCTCAGCCGGGCCAGCGGTGGCAAGGCCGCCATCGAGACCGTCGAACGGGAGTCCACCGCCACCGCGGGCGCTTGATCCGACGCGTCAGGCCGGGACCTTCACCGGCTTCTCGGTCACCCAGAGCCGGATCACGCCCTCGACCACGACGGTGCCGTCGTCCCGGACGCCGCGCACCCGCACCGGCAGGTCGGGGTCGTCCCCGGTCCAGGCGTCCGGGTCGGTCTCGGCGATGCAGGTGATGTCGCTGGTGGCCTTGGCGGCGTAGCTGACCTCCATCCCCTTGGGGATCCACCGCTTGCCCGGCGGGATGGTGACCTCGGCCAGGGAGCCCATCGCCGCCTCGAGGCCGTTGCAGATCGCGATCACGTGCACGGTGCCGATGTGGTTCTGCACGCCGCGGCGCTTGCGGACCACCAGCTCGGCGTAGTTCGGCCGCAGCTCGGTGAACCGGGGCCGGACCGTGCCGAAGTAGGGCGCCTTCTGCGCGAAGATCAACGAGAAGATCGTCTTGCCGGCCGGGAGCCGGGTGACCTGGTTCCACAGGTCCATCACGTTCGCCATGACGGCGATATTACCCACAGGTAACTTTCCGGTGCCACCCCAGCACCCGGCCCACGTCGAACGTGCAGCCCACCACCGTGGCGACCCGGCCGTTGCGCTGGGGCTCGTCGAACCACAGGCCCTGCTCGAACCCGAGCTTGTCGAGCACCCGCAGCGACGCCGCGTTGCGGTGGTCGGGAGCGGCGAAGTACGCCGGCGCGTCCGGGTAGTGCGGGCGCAGGACGTCGCGCACGAACACCCACAGCGCCCGCGTGCCGAGCCCGCGCCCCGCGAGGGCCGGCTCGCCGATCGCGTAGTCGAGGCCGACCGCGTCGGGGGCGCCGGTGAGCAGCGCGAACTCGGGGTGGTCACCGATCCGGTAGTCCTGCACGAACCCGACCGACCGGCCGCTCACCTCCAGCACCCACATCCGGGTGGGATCGGTGCCGTCGAGCGCCGGCCCGTAGTGCCGCTCCGCGCCGGCCACGTCCGGCCAGGCGTCGTCCCACCACCGGGCCACGTGCGGCTCGGCCTGCCAGCGCACCAGGTCCGGGAAGTCCGCGCGGCTCATCGGCCGGAAGCCGACCAGCGGCTCGATCGCGCACGCGAACCGCTTCTCCCGTCCGGAGAGGTCGACGGCGTCGGGTACGTCGGACGGGCGGCCGTGCTCGGCCAGCAGGCGGAGCGCCCCGTCGTACCAGCCCTCCCCCGCTCGCGCCGCACCGCGCAGCGTCACGCCGTCACGGGCGTCGACCCGGAGCGTGACCGGGTCGGCGCCCTGGGTCAACGGGCGACTTCGGTGGCCCGGGACTCGCGGATCACGGTGACCTTGATCTGACCCGGGTAGGTCAGCTCCTCCTCGAACTGCTTGGCGATGTCCCGGGCGAGCACCTGCGCGCCGATGTCGTCGACCAGCTCGGGCAGCACCATCACCCGCACGTCCCGGCCGGCCTGCATCGCGAAGACCTTCTCGACCCCGGGCTTGCTCAGCGCGATCTCCTCGAGCCGGTGCAGCCGCTCGACGTAGGACTCCAGCGACTCCCGCCGGGCACCCGGCCGGCCGCCGCTGATCGCGTCCGCCGCCTGGGTGATGACCGCCTCGATGGTGCGCGGCTCGACCTCGTTGTGATGCGCCTCGATGGCGTGCACGACGTCCTCGTGCTCGCCGAACTTGCGGGCCAGGTCGGCACCCACGATCGCGTGCGAGCCCTCCACCTCGTGGGTGAGCGCCTTGCCGATGTCGTGGAGGAACGCGCCGCGCACGCACAGCGTCCGGTCCAGGCCGAGCTCGTCGGCGAGCAGGCCCGCGGCGTGCCCGGACTCGACGAGGTGCTTGAGCACGTTCTGCCCGTAGGAGGTCCGGTAGCGCAGCCGGCCGAGAGTGGCGACCAGCTCCGGGTGCAGGTCGGTGATGCCCATCTCGAACGCGGCGTCCTCCCCCGCACGCACGCACAGCCGCTCGACCTCGAGGCAGGACCGCTCGTGCACCTCCTCGATCCTGCTGGGGTGGATCCGGCCGTCGGCGACGAGCTCCTCCAGGGTGAGCCGGGCCATCTCGCGTCGGACCGGGTCGAAGCAGCTGAGCAGCACCGCCTCGGGAGTGTCGTCGATGATCAGGTTGACGCCGGTGATCTGCTCGAACGAGCGGATGTTGCGCCCTTCGCGGCCGATGATCCGGCCCTTCATGTCGTCGCCGGACAGGTGCACGATCGACACGACCGTCTCGGTGGTCTGCTCCGAGGCGAGCCGCTGGATCGTGGTGGCGAGCACCTTCTTGGCGCGCAGCTCCGCCTCCTCCACGGCCACCCGCTCGATGTCACGGGCGGAGATCGCCGCCGCCCGCTTGGCGTCGGTCTCGATGCTCTCCACCAGCTGCCGCCGCGCGTCCTCGGCGGTCAGGCCGGCCACCCGCTCCAGGGTCCGGCGCCGCTCGGCCTCGATGTCGAGGAGCTCGGCCTTGCGCGCCTCCAGCCGGCTGTCGAGGTCGGTGAGCTCGTGCGCCCGCTCCTCGAGGTGCCGGAACTCCGCGTCGAGCCGCTCCTCGCGCTCGCTGAGCCGGTGCTCGCGGCGCTCGATGTCCTGCCGCTGCTCCTGCAGGTCCTGGTGCAGGTCGTCCGCGCGCTTACCGGCCCGGTGCCGACTGAGCAGCACCACGGCCATCGTGGCCACGGTGACCACGACGAGGACCACGGTCACCGCGAGCAGCAGCTCGAGGGCGCCGAAGCCCAGCAGCATCGGGTTCGAATCGGCCTGGCTGTTGCGAACCGCCTCGTCATTCATCCCAGGCTCCCGTCGCTCGCTGCGCGAGCCGGCCCAGGCGGGCTCGAGGCGGCCACGGTACGCACATCACGGGCGACGGACCGCCGCTCCTCACATCTGACCAAAGATCGCGCGTTCCGGCCTTCGCCGGGTTCAAGTGTCTTCTTCACACCCGATCGCTCGGGCTTGATTTGAGGCTAGGTCGCCGGATGCGGCCGGTCAAGGAAGGGGCCGCGCGCGCCGCCCACGTCCGCGCTCAGGAGTCGCCGTCGAACGGCTCGGCGAGGTCGTCGCCGTCGTGGCCGGCCGCCTCGAGCTCCTCGCGCACCACGCGGAACGCCACGCCGGGCGGGTACCCCTTGCGGGCCAACATGCCGCTCAGCCGCCGGACCGCGGTGGTCTTGTCCACCCGCTGCACCGTGCGCATCTTGCGGCGCACCAGCAGCCGGGCGGACTCCACCTCGTCCTCGGGGTCGACCTCCTCCAGCGCCTCCTTGGCGACCTGGTCGTCCACGCCCTTGCGGCGCAGCTCCTGGGCGAGTGCTCGCCGGGCCAGCCCTTTGCCGCGCTGGCGGGACTGCACCCAGGCCCGGGCGAAGGCCTCGTCGTCGACGAGGCCGACCTCCTCGAACCGGTCGAGCAGCTGCGCGGCGACATCCGGGGGTGTGCCCTTCTTCGCGAGCCGGGCTGCGAGGTCGGAGCGGCTGCGGGCCTGGCCGGTGAGCGCGTCGAGGAGGATCTTGCGGGCCACCTCCTCCGCGTCGGCGTCCGGGCCGAGCGTGACCGGATCCTCGGGGGGCGGCGCCTCGGCCCCGTGCTCCCCGAGCTCCCTGTGCTCCCCGAGCCACGCGGCCACGCCGGCAGACACGTCACCGGTGGCCGGTGACGTGTCGTGCCGCTGCTTGTCTCGGCTCAGAAGTCGATCCCGGTGGGCTCGGCCGGAGTCGCCTCGGCGTCGACCTGCGGACCGACCCCGAGCTTCTCCAGGATCCGCTTCTCGAGCTCGTTGGCCAGGTCGGGGTTGTCCCGCAGGAAGTTGCGGGCGTTCTCCTTGCCCTGGCCGAGCTGGTCGCCCTCGTAGGTGTACCAGGCGCCGGCCTTGCGGACGAGGCCCGCCTCGACGCCGACGTCGATCAGGCCACCCTCCCGGCTGATGCCCTGGCCGTACATGATGTCGAACTCGGCCTGCTTGAACGGCGGGGCGACCTTGTTCTTCACGACCTTGACGCGGGTGCGGTTTCCGACCATCTCCTGGCCGTCCTTGAGCGTCTCGATGCGCCGCACGTCGAGCCGGACCGAGGAGTAGAACTTCAGCGCCCGGCCACCGGTGGTGGTCTCCGGCGAGCCGAACATGACGCCGATCTTCTCGCGCAGCTGGTTGATGAAGATCGCGGTCGTGCCGGAGTTGTTGAGCGCGCCGGTCATCTTG
>DATIBI010000230.1:0-8053 GCA_035457605.1 Nocardioidaceae bacterium | reverse complement strand
GCAGCCGCACCTGGTCCACCCGCCGACCGTCCAGACGCGCCACAGCGAGCTCGGCGCGCACCGGCCTGGCGATGCCGTCCTCGTCACGGGCGGTCTCGTCCACCCCGTCGACCTCGACGGCGTCGCCCTCCTCGGGCATGTGGCCGAGGTGCTCGATCAGCAGCCCGCCGAGGGTGTCCGCCTGCTCGGACTCGGGCAGCCGGACCCCGATCGCCTCGGACGCCTCGTCGGGGCGGAGCAGGCCGTCGAGCAGCCAGGACCCGTCCGCGGACTGCCGGAGCCCGCGCTCGCCGCTGTCCTGCTCGTCGGCGATCTCGCCGACGATCTCCTCGACCACGTCCTCGAGGGTGACGATGCCCGCGGTTCCGCCGTACTCGTCGATGACGACCGCCATCTGCAGACCCGGCTCGCGCAGCTCGGCGAGCAGCGGCTCGAGCTCCAGGCTGGTGGGCACCTCGCGCGGGGGCACCATCACCTCCGCGAGCGTGCGCCGCGGCCGCTCCTCGACGTCGACGGTGACCGCGTGCTTGAAGTGCACCATGCCCACGACGTCGTCGAAGCTCTCCCCGGTGACCGGGAACCGGGAGTGACCGGTGCGCACGGCTGCCTCCAGCGCCGCGGTGACGGGCTCGTCGGCGGCCAGGAAGTGCACGCGCGGCCTCGGGGTCATCACGTCGGCGGCGTTGCGCCCGCCCACGTAGATCGACCGCGCGACGAGGTCCGCGGTCGTAGCGTCGAGGGTTCCGTGGTCCTTGGAACGGCTCACCAGCGAGGCGAGCTCCTCCGGGCTGCGGGCCGAGGCGAGCTCCTCGGTGGGCTCCACGCCCATCAGTCGCAGGATCCGGTTCGCCGAGCCGTTCAGCAGGTCGATCAGCGGCCGGGTGGCGGCGGTGAACCCGCGTTGCGGTCCGGCCACGACGCGGCCCAGGCGCAGCGGCTCGGCGATCGCCCAGTTCTTGGGCACCAGCTCGCCGAACACCATCTGGAAACCGGTGGCCACGGCGAGCGCGACGGTCACGGAGACGCCGCGGGCTGCGCCCTCGGACAGACCCAGCGCGTCGATCGGGTCGCGCAGCACCACCGCCAGCGCCGGCTCGGCGATGAAGCCGACCACCAGGCTGGTCACGGTGATGCCGAGCTGCGCCCCGGAGAGCTGGGTCGACAGCGACGTGAGCGCCTTCAGCAGGCTGCCTGCTCCGCGGTCACCCGCCTCGGCACGACGCTCGACGGTGGCACGGTCGACGGTGATGAAGGAGAACTCGGCCGCCACGAACAGCGCGTTCGCGGCGACGAGCAGCACGGCTGCGAGGAGCAGCAGCCACTCGGTCACGGAGAAGGTCCTTGTCCAGCTAGACGGTCCCCGCGGTCGGGGCAGGGCGATCTTCACGGTACCGAGTGCAACAATCGCCCCATGTCTGGGCAGAGGACCGCAGTCGTGACCGGGGCGAGCAGCGGGATCGGTGAGGCCACCGCCCGCCGGCTCGCCGCCGAGGGCTTCCACGTGGTGTGCGTCGCCCGGCGTGAGGACAGGGTCGCCGCGCTGGCCGAGGAGATCGGGGGTACGGCGGTCCGCTGCGACGTGACCTCGACCGACGACGTGGCCGCGCTCGCCAGGACCCTCGCCGACCGGGACGACGGCCGGGTCGACGTGCTCGTGAACAACGCAGGTGGCGCCGTCGGCTCCGAGCCGGTCGCGGAGTCGGACCCGGACGACTGGCGAGCGATGTACGAGGTGAACGTCATCGGTCTGCTCAACGTCACCAAGGCACTGCTGCCGGCGCTGATCGCCAGCGGCGACGGGGTCATCGTCAACGTCGGGTCCACGGCAGGCCGGATCGCCTACGAGGGCGGCGCGGGCTACACCGCCGCCAAGCACGGGACCCAGGTCGTCACCGAGACCTTGCGCCTGGAGCTGTGCGGCCAGCCGGTCCGGGTCACCGAGATCGCCCCCGGCATGGTGCGCACCGACGAGTTCTCGCTCAAGCGGTTCGGCGGCGACGAGACCAAGGCGGACGCGGTCTACCGGGGTGTGGCCGAGCCGCTGGTGGCCGAGGACATCGCCGACGCGATCGGCTGGGTGGTGACCCGGCCCTCGCACGTGAACATCGACGAGATGGTGATCCGGCCGCGGGCGCAGGCCGCGCAGCACAAGGTGCACCGGGTCCTCGACTGACGTGGAGAGGTGCCCCGGCTGCGGTCGGGACCGCGGCGTCGAGGGTCGGCAGCGTCGAGGGTCGGGTGCTCAGTCGTCGAGCACCAGGTGCACCAGCCGCTCCAGCTCGGGGGTGAGGGACTGCTCCGGGACCCGGACCTGCTCCTGCCCGTGCACGATCACGGAGTACACGAACCGGTCCGGCTGCGGGGCGTCTCCCGTGGACACCGCGGCGAAGTCGATCCGGTCGAGCAAGGTGAGCACCTCGCGGGCGCGGGGGTCCTCCCCGGTCAGCGGCACGAGCCCGGTCACCGTCCGTCCGGCGAACCCGCCCGTCCGACGTACCTCCACCGCGTCCTCGGCGGGCTCCGCCCCTGAGGCCCCCTCGGCCCCGGCAGCCTCCGCAGCACCCCGCCCGCTCGCGGGCACGATGCCGACCGCACGCCAGGCCTCCTCGACCACCTCCGCCGCGGACGGTCCCGTGGTCCGCGCGGCGGCCAGCGTCAGCCCCGCGAAGGTGGCGAAGTCCGCGCGGGGGGACAGCGCCGGGTCGGTGAGCGCGGCGTACCAGATCCTCCCCGCGCCCTCCCAGGACGTCGCACCGATGCCCTGCGCGGCCAGCCCGGTCGCGGCCAGCACGAACGCGCGGTTGGGGATGCCGGAGTTCAGGTGCACGCCGCCGTTGTCCTCCTCGGTCTGCACGTAGGCGTCGAGATGCCCCACCTGGGGGTCGCGCCCGAGCAGCATGTCGTCGTAGGCGGTGCCGGGCTCGGCCATCGACCGCAGCGCCCGGCCGTTCACCCCGGGCAGGAAGATGCCCGCCCCCACCAGCCAGTCCGCGTCCGCGGGTGACTGCCCGAGCACGCGCTGCTTCACGCAGGCGGCGAACACGTCCGACATCGACTCGTTCAGCGCGCCGGACTGGCCCTGGTAGGCCAGGCCGGCGGCGTACTGCGTGACGGCGTGGGTGAACTCGTGCGCGAGCACGTCGATGGGCTTGGTGAACCGGGCGAACACCCGGCCGTCCCCGTCGCCGAACACCAGCTGCCGGCCGTCCCAGAACGCGTTGTCGTAGCGAACGCCGTAGTGCACCGTGGCCACCACCGGCGCCCCCCGGCCGTCGTAGGAGTCGCGGTCGTAGACCTCCCCGAACAGCGCGAGCGACGCCGCCACCCCCGCGTGCGCCTCGTCCACCGCCGGGTCCCCGGTGGCCGGCTCGCCGGCGGACCGCGCCGGCCGGCCGGGCAGGTCGGTGCCGTTCTCCGCGGTGAACACGGTCCAGGCGTCCTCCTCCGCGACGACGTGCCGCGGCTCTGCCCCGTGCACCACCGGCGGCGGCGCGAGCCGGTGTGCGCGCAGGTGGGCGTCGATCGCCAGGGTGTCCTGGCAGCAGTGGCTGACGTCGGCGTCGGTGTGCGTGGCGGCGACGCGCGCCAGGAGATACGGCGGGATGAACCGGCAGAAACCCATGCGACAGGCCTACCGGTGCGCACCGACAGTCGTAAAGGGTTTCCGGTCGTCGACCGGTCCGCGGCCACCCGAGACTAGACTCCCGGAGTGCTCACCATCGGAATGGTCGGCGGCATGAGCTGGGAGTCCAGCCTCGAGTACTACCGCCTCGCCAACACCCTCGTGGAACAACGTCTCGGCGGGCTGCACTCGGCCAAGGTCGCGCTGCACTCGGTCGAGTTTGCCGAGGTCACCGCGCTCCAGGAGCAGGAGCGCTGGGACGACGTCGCGGAGATCCTCGCCACCGCCGCGCGCGGGGTCCAGGCCTCGGGCGCGGACCTGCTGCTGATGTGCACCACCACGTTCCACCAGGTCGCCGACCAGGTCGCGGCGGCCGTCGACATCCCGCTCCTGCACCTCGCCGACGTCGTCGCCGACGCGGTCAAGCAGCGGCGGGTCAGCACGGTGGGCGTGCTCGGCACGGCGTTCACGATGGAGCGCTCGTTCTTCCGGGACCGGTTGGCCTCGCACGACCTCACCGTGGTCCTGCCCGACCAGGCCCACCACGCCGAGATCAACCGGATCATCTACGAAGAGCTCGTGCACGGCCGGGTCGAGGGCTCCTCGCGCAAGAAGCTCGTCAGCATCATCGACGAGCTCTGGGACGCCGGCGCGCACGGCGTGGTCCTCGGCTGCACCGAGCTCGAGCTGCTGGTGCGGCAGCCCGACTGCGAGATCCCGGTCTTCCCGGCCACGACGCTGCACGTCCAGGCCGCGGTGGAGCGCGCACTCGCGGGTTAGCTCGGGGAGTACGGCGGGCCCGTCCGCCGTACCTCGGTCACGCCAGGGCCGATCCGCTCAGCCGACGTCGCGCCGCCCGCTCACGCCAGCGCCGAGTCGACCGCCGGCGCCAGCACCTCCGCGGCCCGACCCCGCACGACCAGCTCGGCGAGCCCGTCCAGCGGGGTCTCCTCGTCGTTGACGATCACCAGCCGAGCACCGCCCCGGACCGCAGCCACCGGCAGGTCCGCGGCCGGGTACACCTGCAGCGACGAGCCCACCGCCAGCACCAGGTCAGCCGCCGCGACCAGGTCGAGCGCCTCCTCGACCACGCCCGGGAACAGCACCTGCCCGAAGGACACGGTCGCGGACTTCACCAGCCCACCGCAGTCGGGGCAGGACGGGTCCTCGACACCGCTCTCGAGCTGGTCGAACGCCCAGGTGTACGGCGCGGTGAACCCGCAGCCGTCCGGCATCCCGGCGACCGGCCGGTGACCGATGCACATCACCTCACGGGCGGTGCCGTGCAGCTCGACCACCCGGGTGGAGCCGGCGAACTGGTGCAGCCCGTCGATGTTCTGGGTGACCACGCCTCCCCCGCGTCCGGCCTGCTCCAGCCGCGCGAGGGCGACGTGCGCGGGGTTCGGTGCGACCTCGCGGGCGAAGAACTCGCGACGCATCGCCCACGAGCTCGCGCGGACGCCGGGCTCGTCGACGTACCGGTCGAAGGTGAAGTCGCGCGGGTCGTACCGCGTCCACACCCCACCCGGCGAGCGGAAGTCGGGGATCCCGGACTCGGTGGAGATGCCGGCGCCGGTGAACGCGACGACCCGCTCGTGCGTGGCGAGCAGGTCCGCGAGCCGCTCGACCTGCGTGCTCACCGGAACCCCGCCACCGGCTGGGTGACGTAGGGCCTCTCCAGCCGGGCCAGCTCCTCCTCGGTGAGCTCGAGGTCGAGCGCGGCCACCGCATCGGTGAGGTGCTCGGGGGTGCGCGCCCCGACGATCGGGGCGGTCACCACCGGCTGCTGCGCCACCCACGCCAGGGCCACCTGCGCCCGCGAGACACCCCGCTCCTCGGCGATGTCGCGGACCGCGGTGACGATCGCCCGGTCCGCCGCGTCGTGGTACAGCGTCTTGCCGAACTCGTCGGTCTCCGAGCGCGTGGTGGTCGCGTCGAGGTCACGGGTCAGCCGGCCGCGCGCGAGCGGGCTCCACGGCAGCACCGCGACGTCCTGGTCCTCGCAGAGCGGATGCATCTCGCGCTCCTCCTCCCGGTGCAGCAGGTTGTAGTGGTCCTGCATCGAGACGAACCGCGTCCAGCCGTTGAGGTCGGCGAGGTAGAGCGCCTTGGAGAACTGCCAGGCGTACATCGACGAGGCGCCGATGTAGCGGGCCTTGCCGGCCTTGACCACGTCGTGCAGCGCCTCGAGGGTCTCCTCGATCGGCGTGCCGGGGTCCCACCGGTGGATCTGGTACAGGTCGACGTAGTCGGTGCCGAGCCGGCGCAGGCTGTTGTCGATCTCGGTCATGATCGCCTTCCGCGACAGTCCCGCGCCGTTCGGCCGACCGGGGTTCATCGCACCGTGCACCTTGGTGGCGATGACCACCTCGTCGCGACGGGTGTACTCCGTCAGCGCCCGGCCGACGATCTCCTCGCTCGAGCCGTCGGAGTAGACGTTGGCGGTGTCGAAGAAGTTGATGCCGAGCTCGACGGCCTGCCGCAGCAGCGGGAGGCTCTCGGACTCGGTCAGCGTCCAGGCGTGGTTGCCCCGGTCGGGCTCGCCGTAGGTCATGCAGCCGAGGCTGATCCGGGAGACGTCGAGGCCGGTGCGGCCGAGCTTCACGTAGTCCATGCGGGCTCCTCCGGTGGGTGCGGCGGTGACCCCTCGAAGGGTACGTCGGAGCGCCCGGCGCCCCGCGATTCGGAGAGGCGGCCGTCCCGCCGGTAGACTGAACCGGCCTCTCCCCTGACCACAGCGTCATCCGAACGGTGGTCGCAGGCGCCGGAACGCTCGACGTCCGGGCCAGGGATCCCGACTCCGAAAGCGAACAACGGCACCCGTATGTCCGACAAGATCTTCCGCAAGGACCTCAGGAACGTCGCCATCGTGGCGCACGTCGACCACGGCAAGACCACGCTGGTCGACGCGATGCTCTGGCAGGGCGGTGCCTTCGGCGAGCACCAGCACGTCGACGAGCGCGCGATGGACTCCGGTGACCTCGAGCGGGAGAAGGGCATCACCATCCTCGCGAAGAACACCGCGATCAAGTACACCGGCGAGTACGCCGGCGACGGCCCGATGACGATCAACATCATCGACACCCCCGGCCACGCCGACTTCGGCGGCGAGGTCGAGCGCGGCCTGTCCATGGTGGACGGCATCGTGCTGCTCGTGGACGCCTCGGAGGGGCCGCTGCCGCAGACCCGGTTCGTGCTGCGCAAGGCGCTCAACGCCGACATGCCCGTCGTCCTGGTGGTCAACAAGGTCGACCGGTCCGACGCCCGGATCTCCGAGGTCGTCGACGAGACCTACGAGCTGTTCATGGACCTGCTCGACGAGAGCCACAACGCCGACGCGCTCGACTTCCCCGTCGTCTACGCCTCCGCGAAGGCCGGCCGCGCCTCGCTGGAGATGCCCGAGAACGGTGGCCTCCCGGACAGCGAGAACCTCGAGCCGCTGTTCAAGACGATCATCGACACGATCCCCGCTCCCGCCCACACCGCGGACGCGCCCCTCCAGGCGCACGTGACGAACCTCGACTCCAGCCCGTTCCTCGGTCGCCTGGCGCTGGTCCGGGTCAAGGAGGGCACGCTGCGCAAGGGCCAGCAGGTCGCGTGGATGAAGCGCGACGGCTCGGTGCAGAACGTCAAGATCACCGAACTGCTGGTCACCGAGGGCCTCGAGCGCAAGCCCGGCGAGGAGGCCGGCCCCGGCGACATCGTCGCGATCGCCGGCATCCCCGACATCATGATCGGCGAGACGCTGGCCGACCCGGACAAGCCCGAGGCGCTGCCGCTGATCACCGTCGACGAGCCGGCGATCTCGATGACGATCGGCACCAACACCTCCCCGCTGGCCGGCCGCGGCCCGACCAAGAACACCAAGGTCACCGCCCGCCTGGTCAAGGACCGGCTCGACGCCGAGCTGGTCGGCAACGTCTCGATCAAGGTGCTGCCGACCGAGCGTCCGGACGCCTGGGAGGTGCAGGGCCGCGGTGAGCTGGCGCTGGCGATCCTGGTCGAGCAGATGCGGCGCGAGGGCTACGAGCTCACCGTCGGCAAGCCGCAGGTCGTCACCCGCGAGATCAACGGCAAGGTGCACGAGCCGGTGGAGCGGCTGACCATCGACGCGCCGGAGGAGTACCTCGGCACGATCACCCAGCTGCTCGCGGTGCGCAAGGGCCGCATGGAGCAGATGACCAACCACGGCACCGGCTGGGTCCGCATGGAGTTCCTGGTCCCGGCGCGCGGCCTGATCGGCTTCCGCACCGAGTTCCTCACCGACACCCGCGGCACCGGCATCGCCCACCACGTGTTCGAGGGCTACGAGCCGTGGGCCGGCGAGATCCGCTCGCGTGCGTCGGGATCCCTCGTCGCGGACCGGTCCGGCGCCGCCACGTCGTACGCCATGACCAACCTCCAGGAGCGCGGCGTGCTCTTCGTGGACCC
>DATIBI010000229.1:0-6795 GCA_035457605.1 Nocardioidaceae bacterium | reverse complement strand
GAACGACGGTCAGGACAGTGACATGAGCGAGACGACATCCCCCTACGGCAGCGGTGCTGCCGGCGCCACCACCCCCGGTGCGGCCCCGGCGAAGAAGGTCCGCATCCACCACCTGCGGGAGATGAAGGAGCGCGGCGAGCGGTGGGCGATGCTCACCTCCTACGACCAGTACACCGCGCAGGTCTTCGACGAGGCCGGGATCCCGGTCATGCTGGTCGGCGACTCCGCGTCGAACAACGTCTACGGCAACGAGACCTCGCTCCCGGTGACCGTCGACGAGCTCATCCCCCTGGTCCGTGCTGTCACCCGGTCCGCCCGGCGGTCGCTCGTCGTGGCCGACCTCCCGTTCGGCTCCTACCAGGCCTCCGCGGAGCAGGCGTTCCACACCGCGGTGCGATTCATGAAGGAGGCGAACGCGCACGCCGTCAAGCTCGAGGGCGGTGAGGAGATGGTGCCGCAGGTGGAGCTGCTGACCCGGTCCGGGATCCCGGTGATGGCGCACATCGGGTTCACCCCGCAGTCGGAGCACAACCTCGGCGGCTACCGGGTGCAGGGTCGCGGGGCCGCGGCGCAGCAGCTGGTCTCCGCCGCCAAGGCCCTGGAGGCGGCCGGCGCCTTCGCGCTGGTGATGGAGATGGTGCCCGGCGACGTCGCGGCCGAGATCACCAAGACGCTGGCGATCCCCACCATCGGCATCGGCGCCGGCGTGCACTGCGACGCCCAGGTGCTGGTGTGGCAGGACATGGCGGGCCTGCGGACGGGCCGGATGCCGCGCTTCGTCAAGCAGTACGCCGACGTGCGCGGCGTCCTGCTCAAGGCAGCCCAGGACTACGCCGCGGACGTCGCGGCCGGCACGTTCCCCGGAGACGAGCACACGTTCTGACCCGGCCCCGGGGTCAGGCGAGCAGCACGACGAACCACGTGGCGACGGCGAGGAAAGGCATCGCCATCGCCCGGTAGGGATGCCGGGTGAACCAGACGCAGGTGAGCACGAGGAGCACCAGCCACAGGGCCGGAAGCACCACCGACGTGACCAGCCCCGGCAGCGCGACGGCGGAGTAGCCGTAGAGGAAGAACGCCACCGCCATCCCTCCGACGCCGATCCACGGACCGGATTTCTCGAAGTCTGCTGCCACCACGTTCCTTCCGGATCTGTTGTTCGCTGCTTCGGGAAAGCCCAACAAAACAAGGGCTTTCGCAATTCGCCGTGACGATTTCCCTTTATCACCAAGGGAATCCGCGGACGCGACACGAAACACGAGTTTCGCGATTTCGTTTACCTCACCCAGGAATGTTGCCAAGATCATATTCGGGGGCGACCGCACCGGACGTTCCGCACCGTGAGGAAAGCACCGGCACGAGAGTCGGGCTTCGCGAACCAGGAGGCACAGGTGCCTGCAGCAACGAAGACCGCGGCGAAGAAGTCGCCAGCCAAGAAGGCTCCGGCCAAGAAGACGGCTGCGAAGACCACGCCCGCGAAGAAGACCACCACCACGACGGTCGCCAAGAAGTCGCCGGCGAAGAGCGTGGCCAAGAAGTCACCCGCCAAGAAGTCGGCCACCAAGACGTCGGCTGCGGGGGCCGCCAGGAAGACTGCGAAGTCGACCGTCAAGAAGACGGCGGCGACGACGAAGTCCGCCGCCAAGAAGACCGCGTCGAAGACCGCGAGGACGGCGACGGCCACCAAGTCGGCCACCAAGTCGACGGCGAAGAAGTCGACTGCCAAGAAGTCACCGACGAAGAAGACCGTGACCAAGAAGGCCCCCGCGACCAGGGCGAGCGTCAGCACCACCGCGAAGAAGTCGCCGGCCAAGAAGACCGCCACCAAGAAGGCCGCGAAGTCGACGTCCACGGCCAAGAGCACGGCCAAGAAGGCCACCAAGACCGCGACCAACGCGGCGAGGTCGACGGCGGCCAAGGCAACGGGCGGCACCCGGTCGACCACGAAGAAGGCCACCTCGAAGGCTCCGGCGAAGAAGTCTCCGGCGAAGAGGGCGGCGACCAAGGCGAGCGCCACCAAGAAGGCCGCGACCCGGAAGGCCACCAAGAGGTCCTGAGCTTGCCCTGACATGACGGGGCCCCCGCCGCACGGCGGGGGCCTCGTCGCGTTCCGGGCTCAGTCCTCGAGGTCGTCGTTCCACCTCGGGTCGTGCTCCCACTCCTCGTTCCGCTCCGCCACCTTGTCCAGCGCGCGAGCAGCCTCGGCCTGCGACGGGTAGGGGCCGAGCCGGTCGGCGTTCTTGCAGCCGTCGCGGGTCTCGACGGTGTGGTGCTCGAGGCAGAACCAGTACTCGTTGCTCATGCGGCCGCTCCTCTGCTCGCTCATGCGCCGGGTCGACGTACCCGGGCCGACCCGCCCGGGCCGACGTACACCAGCGCGGGTGCCCTTCACCCCAGAAACTACACTCGGAACCGTGACTGCGATCGCTCCTGCCACCGTCTCGCCGCGTCGACCCGTGCCCGCGCACATCCCGCGCCCGGAGTACGTCGACAAGGACGCGCCCACGCCCTTCACGGGCTCGGAGGTCAAGGACGCCGAGACCATCGAGAAGATGCGCGTCGCCGGGCGGCTCGCCGCGCAGGCGCTCCAGCTGGTGGGCAAGAGCGTGGAGCCGGGCATCACCACCGACGAGCTCGACCGGATCGGGCACGAGTTCCTGTGCGACAACGACGCCTACCCCTCGACCCTGGGCTACAAGTACTTCCCCAAGTCGCTGTGCACCAGCGTCAACGAGGTGATCTGCCACGGCATCCCCGACAGCCGGGTGATCGAGGACGGTGACATCGTCAACGTGGACATCACCGCCTACCTCGACGGCGTGCACGGTGACACCAACGCCACCTTCCTCGCCGGAGAGGTCGACGAGGACAGCCGGCTGCTCGTCGAGCGCACCGAGGAGGCGCTGCGCCGGGCGATCAAGGCGGTCCGCCCCGGGCGGCAGATCAACGTGATCGGCCGGGTGATCGAGTCCTACGCCAAGCGCTTCGGGTACGGCGTGGTCCGCGACTTCACCGGCCACGGCATCGGCACGTCCTTCCACTCCGGTCTGATCGTCCCGCACTATGACGAGCCGTACTACGACACGGTGATCGAGACCGGGATGACGTTCACGATCGAGCCGATGCTGTGCCTGGGCACGCACGAGTGGGACATGTGGGACGACAACTGGACCGTGGTCACCAAGGACCGCCGGCGGAGCGCCCAGTTCGAGCACACCCTGCTGGTGACCGACAGCGGCGCGGAGATCCTGACCCTGCCCTGACCCTGCGTCAGGCTGGCCGGCGCCGGGCTCAGCGCAGGTCGTCGTAGCTCGACTCGCCGATCTCGGCGAGCCGGCGCTCGATCCGCAGCACCCCGGCCTCGTGCTCAGGGTCGCCGGACATGACCGCGGCCAGCCGCATGTGCGGCAAGGCGTCGGCGTACCGGGACTGCCGCTCCAGCACCCGGCCCAGGGCGAACCGCGCCCAGACGTCCGCGGGGCACTCGTCGACGAGCAGGAACAGCTCGCTCTCCGCCTTGGCCAGCTGGGCGCTCTGGAAGTACGCCCAGGCACGCAGGGTGCGCAGGCTCGTGGAGCCCGGCTCGGCCTCGATCGCCGGGTCGAGCACCCGGATCGCCTGCCGCGGGTCCCGGTCCTGGAGCAGGTTCCACGCCTCGTGGTAGGCGTCCGCGGGGTGGTTGTTCCTGCTCGGTGCCTGGAAGCTCACGTGTCACACCCCTTCGTCTCGGGCCCATCCCTCGGGCCAGGAGTACAACCCCATCTTGCACCCCGACATTCCCCTCATGCGGCAAACGCGCCTTCTCTGCCCACGAGGGGCGGATGAGCTGGCCTGTAGGCCGGGTTCTGTCCCCGCGCGCCTCACGACGCCACGGTCGGCGACCATCCATCTAGGACTGCCGTCACCGGCAGCCTCGTGCGGTCTACCCGCGAACTCGGGCGGGCCGCCCTCGAACGTCCGCGCGGGAGGGGCCTTGCGGCTCCTCCCTTCTTGACCTTGCTCCAGGTGGGGTTTACCTAGCCGCACCGGTCACCCGGCACGCTGGTGGTCTCTTGCACCACCGTTTCACCCTTACCGCCCGGTCCCGGAGGATCGAGCGGCGGTCTGCTTTCTGTGGCACTGTCCCGCGGGTCACCCCGGGTGGGCGTTACCCACCACCTTGCCCTGTGGAGCCCGGACCTTCCTCGGGGCCGTGGGCGAACCCACGTCCACGCGGTCGCCCGGCCAGCTCATCCGCTCCTCAAGGATAGGGGTCAGTCGAGCTCGAACCGAACCGTCCGCGTGACCGGGTCCGCCTCGGCGAGCCGGACCTGCACGTGCGTGCCCAGCGGCAGCGGCCGACTGCTCGTCACCGTGGCCTCGATCGCGGGGTCCTGGATCACCACGTCCCCGCGCAGGCCGTCCTCGGAGGTGACCGCGACGACCACCCCCGGGTAGGTCGCGCCGATGTGCGGGTGCAGCACCGCCGCCTCGACCAGGGCGAGCACCGCGCGTTCGTACTGCCCTGCCCGCTGCCCCGAGGTCTGCATGGTGCGCGGCAGGTCGTCCAGCCGGGTCAGCACCCATCCCGGCACCTCGGTCTCCGCGCAGAGGGAGGCGCAGATCTCCAGCGCGTAGCGGTCCACGAGGCGCCGGATGGGTGCCGTGACGTGCGCGTAGGTGGAGGCGAGGGCCGCGTGCTCGGGCTGCTGGGGCACCGATCCGTCGAAGCCGACGTAGCCGGAGCCGCGCAGCAGCTGGGTGCACGCGAGCACCATCGCGGCGTGGTGCGGCTGGGCCGGGTCCAGGGAGCGGACGAAGTCGGGGTAGGCCAGGTCCGCGGGCCAGTCGATCTCCAGGGCGACGGAGGTACGTCGCAGCCGCTCGATGTCGCGCGGGTCCGGCGGCGGGAGCGTGCGCAGCAGACCCACCTCCGCGCGCACCATCAGGTCGGCCGCGGCCATCCCGGTGAGCAGGGACACCTGGGCGTTCCACTCCTCCACCGGCAGCATCCGGCGGAACTCCAGGGCCCACCGGTCCCCGTCGATGTCGATCTCCTGCTCGGGCAGTGGCAGGGACACCCCACCACGCGCGGCCTCGCGCGCCAGCCGCAGCTCGCCGACCTCGCGCAGCAGCGTGAACAGCTCGTCCGCCGTACCGGCCTCGAGGTCACGCTGCACCGAGCCGTAGTCGAGCTTGGCGCGGCTGCGAACCAGGGCGCGCTCGACCACCGCGTCGGTGCCCTCGCCGGAGGAGTCGACCGCGATGGTCCACAGCAGGGCGGGCCGCACCTCCCCCGGCAGCAGCGACGCCGCACCCTCGGAGAGCACCCGGGGGTGCAGCGGCACCTTGGAGTCGGCGCCGTACAACGTCTCGCCGCGACGGTTGGCCTCCTCGTCGACCAGGCCCCCGGGCTCGACGAACGCAGCGACGTCGGCGATCGCGTAGTGCACGGTGTAGCCGGAGCCGTTCCGCTCGATGAACATCGCCTGGTCGAGGTCCATCGAGGTCGGCGGGTCGATGGTCACGAACGGGACGTCGGTGCGGTCGAGGTCGGGGAGCTTGGGATTGCGGGCGGCCTCCTCGGCGGCGGCGAGCACCGCCGGCGGGAACTCGGGGTCGAGGCTCATCTCGGCCTGGATCTCGGCAATGCCGCGGCGCAGCGTCTCACCGTCGGCGTGGTGGACGCGAACGACTCGTCTCGGCATGACCGATCCTCCCGACTTGAACCCAGCGTAGGTGCCCAGTCGTTTCAGCATAGGGTGACCCGGTGCTGATCCTCCTGCCGCCGTCTGAAGGAAAGGCCGCGCCCCGACGCGGCACGTCGCTGCAGCCGGAACAGCTGAGCTTCCCCGAGCTGCGCGCGCCACGCTCGGAGGTGCTCGCCGCCCTGGTGGGGCTGTGCGCCTCGGACGACCCGGCCGCCCTGGAGAAGGCCTCCGGTGTGCTCGGCGTCGGCAAGACCCTCGGTGCCGAGGTCGCGCGCAACGCAGGGCTGGCGACCGCACCGGCCGCCCGGGCCGACCGGATCTACACCGGCGTGCTGTACGAAGCGCTCGACCTCGCCTCGCTCGAGGGACCCGCGAGGCGGCGCGCTACCGCCCGGGTGGCGACCGTCTCCGCCCTGTTCGGCCTCGTGCGGCCGCACGACCACATCCCGGCCTACCGTCTGTCCGGTGACGTGTCCCTGCCCGGGATCGGGAACATGGCCACCTTCTGGGGCCGGCACCTCGACACCGCGATCGCGGCCGCGGGCGGGCGCGGGCTGGTCGTGGACCTGCGCTCGTCCACCTACACGCCGTTCTGGCGACCGGACCCGGAGACCGCCCGGCAGGTGGTCACCGTGCGCGTGCTGCACGAGGTCGACGGGCGACGCAAGGTGGTCTCGCACTTCAACAAGGCCACCAAGGGCAGGATCGTGCGGGCCATGCTGCTCGACGGCGGCACCCCGCGGACGCCCGAGGAGTTCGCCGACCACCTGCGCGACCTGGGCTGGACCGTGGAGCCCGGCAGGACGGGCAAGCACGGCACCGGCGTCGACGTCGTGGTCAGCGACCTCTGAGCCGATGGGCGTGCCTGGCCGGCACCGTCACGGCGTGAGGGCGACCTTGCCCCGGACTCCCCCGGAGGCGAGCAGGCGCATCGCGCTGCGGACCTCCGCCAGCGGGTAGGTCCGGTCGAGGGTCGGGGCCAGCGTGCCTGCCTCGACCAGGGCGGTGAGCCGTTCGAGGTCGCTGCCCCGCTCCCGTGCCATCAGACCGGTCAGCCGCTGGCTGGTGAACGCCGACACCGCACGGGCCCGCAGCTGCCGGTCGA
>DATIBI010000228.1:0-8562 GCA_035457605.1 Nocardioidaceae bacterium | reverse complement strand
CGAGCTTGGTGACGGTCGCGGGGTTGATGTCCACGCACACCAGCGGGATCGACGCGGGCAGGATGTTGCCGGTCGCGACCGAGTGCAGCATGGTCGCCACCATCAGGCAGAAGCCGACGTCCTGGAGCTTGGCCCGCATCGCGCGCTGGCCCTCGATCACGTCGGTGTACACGTCCGGCAGCGGGCCGTCGTCGCGGACGGAGCCGACGAGCACGAACTCCTTGCCCTGGGTGACCAGCGAGTGCATGATCCCACCGGTCAGCACACCCTCCTCGACGGCGTGCCTGATCGAGCCGGCCTTGCGGATGGTGTTCAGCGCGCGGATGTGGTGCTCGTGGCCGTGCTCGACGCCGCGGCCCATCGCGAGGTCCACGCCGAGCGAGGTGCCGTAGAGCGCGGACTCGATGTCGTGGGTGGCCAGTGCGTTCCCGGCGAACAGCACGTCGACGAACCCGGCCTTGACGAGTGACACCATCGCCGGGGCTGCGCCGGTGTGCACGACGCCGGGACCGCCCACCCAGAGCACCTTCTTCCCGTTGGCCTTGGCCTCGCGCATGCCGTCGGCGACCTGGCGCACCAGGACGGCCTGCGGCTTCTCGCTGGAGACGTCGGACTCCATGAAGCCGAAGGAGGTGCTGTCCCGCTCGGAGTCGGGGATGGTCACCTTGATGCCGTCCGCGCCGCAGACCACCTTCATGCCGGCCTTCACGTCGGCCATCGGAAGGGTGTAGACCCGCAGGTCCGTGCCCTCGCCCTCGACGATGAGCCCGCAGTCCATCTCGGGGTTCTCGACCTTGACCCACTTCCCGCTGAATCGGACCCGGGTCTCGAGGTTCGTCGTGGAGTAGAAGCCGTCGGGGAACACCCCGTCCATCTCGGCGACGTCGACGTGCGCCTCGCCGGGGTCGACCTGGTTGACGCCGCGGGTCTGCAGCCGCATCAGCAGCCGCTGGAGCGCCTCGTCGTCCTCGGCGGCGACGGTGATCCGGGCGCGGGAGAGGTCGTGGGCCTCGTGGCCGACGTCGAACTTGTCGATGACGTAGTCGCCGCCGTACTCACGGATGTCGTCGAGCACCCGGGAGAGGATCCCGGTGTCCATGAGGTGGCCGCTGATCTCGACGGTCTCGTGGGACTGCACGCTGCTTGCTCCTCTGAACGCTTCGACCGGTGAACGCTTCGACCGGGAAGGCGAGTCCGGTCAGGGACGCTGTCGAGGCGATCCTTACACAACCGCGCCGTCGTCGCCCGACCCGTCCCCGGGGCGCGAGCTGGGCATGGTCGCGACCAGGTAGCCGAAGCCGCCGACGAACGCCCCGACCAGCCCGAACATCAGCCAGCCGGGCAGCTGCCAGCCGAACACGACCGCGACCAGCATCAGCGCCGGGGCGCCGAACAGGCCCCACCAGGCAGCCTTGCGGCGGGGGTCCAGCGGCGGCAGCGGTGGCGGGGTCGGCGGGACGAAGTGGCCCTCGTCGTGCCAGGTCGCGTCGGTGTTCAGCGCGTCCTGCCAGCCGGGCTCCAGGATCGGTCCGCGCGCGGCCGGTGCCGGCGGGGGAGTGGGTGCCGGCGGCTCGGGGTCGTCGAGCTGGGCCCGCTCCCCGTAGTGCTCGACGATCGCGCGCCAGGCGGCGTCCTCGTCGATCTCCCGACCAGCCTCGGACGACCCGTTGTCGCGCGGGTCGTCGGGGTCGCTGCCGTCGGGATGCTGGCTCATGGTCCTGTCACTCGTCGGACGAACTTCACGGACTCCTCGAAGATCTCGGGAGCGTCGTTGTCGAGCGTAGCCACGTGGTAGCTGTTTTCCAGAATGCGCTCGGTCACGTCCCGCGACGACACCGTGCTGGCGATGATCCGCGACGAGGACGGGTCCACCACGTGGTCCTCCGCGGAGCGGAAGTGCACCAGCGGCTGGGTCACCTTCGGCAGGTCGGGGCGCAGCTCCTTCCACCCGCCGAGCATGGAGTGCAGCGCCTTGAGCGGCAGCCGGTCGTAGCCGTACTCGTCCTGGCCGGGCTTCTTGATGTCGTTCACGATCCCCGGGCGCGAGGACACGACATGCTTGAGCACCGGCACCGCGACCAGCTGCTTGTTGTCGCTCGCCACCGCCGCGTTGACCAGCATCACCCCTGCCACCTGCTGGCCCCGGTCGGCGGCCAGCCGCAGCGCCAGCCCTCCGCCCATGGACAGCCCGCCGACCACCACGACGTCGCAGGCGGCGGCGAGCTTGTCGAAGGAGCGGGAGATCTCGGCGTACCAGTCCTGCCAGCGGGTGCGGTTCATCTCCTGCCAGGAGGTGCCGTGCCCGGGCAGGCGGGGGACCGAGACCCCGAACCCCTCCTCGGCCAGCCGCCGGCCCCACGGCACCATCGACGCCGGCGAACCGGTGAACCCGTGGCTGAGCAGGACCCCGACCCGTTGCTCGTCGGCACCGGGACGGGCATCGGCGAAGAACGGCTGCGCATGAGAAGCAACGGGCACGGTCACTCCTTGGGGGTCGACGTGGTGTTGAATGTTCCCGGTCCCGAGGGGCGGGCGACAACTCACGTGCATCGTCGCACGAGGGTCGGTTCGGGGCTAGAGTTTCACGCAGCGGACGGAGGTCACGGGGTGTTCTACTGGCTACTCAAGTGGGTGTTCATCGGCCCGCTGCTGCGCATGATCTTCCGGCCGCAGGCCGAGGGGGCCGACCACGTTCCCCTGGAGGGGCCGGCGATCCTGGCCAGCAACCACCTCTCCTACGCCGACTGGCTGTTCATGCCGCTGACCCTGCCGCGCCGGGTCACCTTCGTCGCCAAGGCCGAGTACTTCACCGGCAAGGGCGTCAAGGGCTGGCTGCAGCGCTCCTTCTTCTCCGGCTCCGGGCAGGTCCCGATCGACCGGTCCGGCGCCAACGCCGCGGCCGGCGCGATGCTGGCGGCGAAGAAGGTGCTCGCAGGCGGTGAGCTGTTCGGCATCTATCCCGAGGGCACCCGCTCCCACGATGGCAAGCTCTACCGCGGCAAGACGGGGGTGGCCCGCCTCGCCCTGGAGACCAAGGTGCCGGTGATCCCGGTCGCCGTGGTCGGCACCGACGTCGTCGCGCCGCCGGGGAAGAAGTTCGGCTCCTTCACCCGCCCGGTCGTCCGGTTCGGCGAGCCGCTGGACTTCTCCCGCTACGAGGGTCTGGAGAACGACCGCTACGTC
The DNA here is from genome assembly GCA_035457605.1 of Nocardioidaceae bacterium. GTDB lineage: Bacteria > Actinomycetota > Actinomycetes > Propionibacteriales > Nocardioidaceae > Nocardioides_C. The sequence continues at coordinate 5,379 of DATIBI010000228.1, read as the reverse complement.
CTGCGGTCGATCACCGACGAGATCATGTACGAGATCATGCGGCTCTCCGGGCAGGAGTACGTCGACATCTACGCCACCAAGGCCAAGGCCCTCGACAAGGAGGCCTCGAAGAAGTCCGGTGGCTCCGGCAAGTCCGACAGCAAGGACCCCCAGCTCAAAGCATCCTGATCTGCATGACGAGCAGACTCGCGGCCCGCGCGGCCGCGGACCCCACCGGCTGGGCCGTCGAGACCACGCTGTTCCGCGCCCTCGCGGTGCTCCGCTTCGTGGTCCTCGTGTTCGGCATCGCGATCAACCTGGTCAAGTGGGAGGGCCTGGAGCGGCCCCTGGTCACCGCGCTGTGCCTGGCGGTGATGGCCGGGTGGACCGCGTTCGCGACCTGGGCGTACGACGAGCCGCGCCGACGTCACGCGCCGCTGCTGGTCGCCGACCTGCTGATCGCCGTGGTGCTGATCGGGATGACCGTGGTCACCCAGAGCGACGAGCAGCTGGAGAACCTGTCCACGCTCCCGTCGTTCTGGGTGATGGCCGTCGTCCTCGCGTGGGGCGTGCACTGGGGCTGGGTCGGCGGGCTCGTCGCCGCGGCCGCGGTGTCGGCCGCCGACATCGCGATCCGCACCGAGCTGACCCAGACCAACATCGGCAACATCTTCCTGCTGATGATCGGGGGCCCGCTGCTGGGCTACGCCTCCCAGCTGCTCAAGGAGATGTCGGCCGCTCGCGACCGGGCCGAGCGCCAGGCCGCCGCCGCCGCCGAGCGGGCCCGGCTCGCCCGCGCGGTGCACGACGGGGTGCTGCAGGTGCTGTCGCTGGTGCAGCGCCGTGGCCGGGAGCTCGGGGGCGAGGCTGCCGAGCTCGGCCGGCTGGCGGGGGAGCAGGAGGTCGCGCTGCGGGCGCTGGTGCAGCACCAGGACCCCCCGGGTCCGGACGCCGCCGCCACCGACGTCACCGTCGACCTGGCGCAGGACCTCGCCATGCTCGGGTCGCGCACCGTGACGGTCTCGGTCCCGGGCTCACCGGTCACCCTGCCGGCGGTCCGCGCGCACGAGGTGGCGTCCGTCGTACGCGCCTGCCTCGACAACGTCGCACGCCACGTCGGACCCGACGCGCCCGCGTGGGTGCTGCTCGAGGACCTTGGTGACTCCCTGGTGGTGACGGTGCGCGACGAGGGCCCGGGCATCCCCGACGGACGGCTGGACGAGGCCGCTCGGGAGGGCCGGCTCGGGGTGCGCGAGTCGATCTGCGGCCGGGTCGCCGACCTGGGCGGTACGGCGGACCTGGTCACGTCCCCGGGACAGGGCACCGAGTGGGAGATCACGCTGCCGCGCTGACCGGAGCGGTACGTTGCTGATCATGCGCAACGAGACGACCGTGCCCGTCGACGCGACCCCCGAGGCGCTCTGGTCCGTGCTCGTGGACGTGGAGTCGTGGCCGGAGCTGACCGAGTCGATGACCGCGGTGACCAAGGTCGACCCCGGTCCGCTGCGCGTGGGCTCCCGGGTCCGGACCACGCAGCCGCGGCTGCCGAAGGCGGAGTGGACGGTCACCGAGCTCGTGGAGCCCGAGCGGTTCACCTGGGTGGCGAGCGGGCCGGGCTACCGGTCGACGGCCACGCACGAGGTCCTCACCGGGCCCGGGGGCACCCGGCTGCGGCTGGCGATCGAGCAGACCGGTCCGCTCGGCGTGCTCCTGGGTCGGCTGATGACCGGGATGGTCGATCGCTACATCGGTCTCGAGGCCGCCGGGCTCAAGCGACGCGCGGAGCAGGCGGCGTGACCATCCACTCCGACCACCCGTTCCTCGAACCGGAGTCCGAGCGGGACCCGCTGCGTCGGCTGCGCGGACGGCTCGGCGGCACGGTCTCGCTGTGGACCTGCGGGTCGGGTCCGGCGCGGGCCGGCCTGACCGTCTCCTCCCTGATGCTGGGCGGCGGCGAGCCCCCGCACGCGCTGGCGCTGGTGGACCCCGACTCCGACTACGCGTCCGCACTGCTGTCCGAAGGAAGCTCGGTGGTGCAGCTGCTGGAGTGGTCGCACCGGGACCTGGCGGACGCGTTCGCCGGGATCGCACCAGCCCCCGGGGGCGTGTTCACCCTGGGCAGCTGGACCGACACCGCGTGGGGGCCGCGGCTGACGGACGCGCCGGCCTGGGCGGGGGTGCGGCTGGTCGACGCGCGGGAGGTCGGCTGGTCGCTGCTCGTCGACACCGTCGTGGAGCACATCGACATCACCGAGGAACGCAGCCCGCTGGTGCACCGCCGTGGTCGCTATGTACGACCGGACAAGCGGAACTAGTCCGACCGAGCAGGCCGAGGGGCGCGGTTTCGCCATGGCGACCGACCGTTCGGCGCGCCACGATGGAACCAGAGACAAACCCCGAAGCCGTCCACGCCGGCGGGCAGGTTCCGAACAGCAGCGGGACCGCCCGTCGGCGTGGTCGGTTCATGCCTGCCTGACCGGATCGGTAGCCTGTGCCCGGGTCCGAGCGAGGAGGCGTGCGTGGGGGAGAGTTCCAGCGAGACACCCGTCAGGGTGATGGTGGTCGACGACCACCCGATGTGGCGGGACGGCGTCGCCCGTGACCTCACCGAGGCCGGCCTCCAGGTCGTGGCCACCGCTTCCAACGGCACCGAGGCGCTGAACCGGGCGCCGGCGGCCCGGCCCAACGTGGTCGTGCTCGACCTGCAGATCCCCGCGCCCAACGGGGTGGAGGTCACTGCGGCCCTGGTGAAGGCCGACCCGGCGGTGCGCGTCCTGATCCTCTCCGCCTCCGGTGAGCAGGTCGACGTCCTCGACGCGGTCAAGGCCGGAGCCACCGGCTACCTGGTCAAGTCGGCCTCCCGCGAGGAGCTGCTCGCCGCGGTGCTGCAGGTCGCGGAGGGGGACACCGTGTTCACCCCCGGGCTCGCCGGCCTCGTGCTCGGGGAGTACCGCCGGCTCTCCGACACCCCCTCGGCCCCCGACGACGACACCCCCCGGCTGACCGAGCGCGAGACCGAGGTGCTGCGGCTCGTCGCCAAGGGGCTGTCCTACAAGCAGATCGCCGAGCGTCTGTTCCTCTCCCACCGCACGGTGCAGAACCACGTGCAGAACACCCTGCGCAAGCTGCAGCTGCACAACCGGGTGCAGCTGGTGCGCTACGCCATCGAGCGCGGCCTGGACGACCAGAACTGACCACGTCGGGCGTACCCGGCGTCTAGGCTGTCCGCGAACCAAACCTGTCGAGGGGGACGCATGCGTACAACGTCGGTGATCCTCGCGTCCCTGGGCGCGATGGTCCTCACCCTGCTACCGGTCGCGGGCTCCGCGGACGAGCCGGCCGGTCCCCCTGCGGGCCTGCCCGAGGTCGCCGCCGCCCCTGCGGACGACGCGGCGCGGGCGCAAGAGGCGCTGGCGCAGGCCCGGGCGCTGTTCGGCCGGTACGACGGACGCAACCGCGGTCTCGCCGGGCAGGAGTCCGGCCCGGCGCGGGAGCTCGGCCGCGACGTCACCCTGGTGCTGCGGGACCTCGCCGTGCGGGTCGGCGACCTCGAGGGAGACGACCGGACCGCGGCGAGGCGGATCCTGGCCCGACCGACAGACGGTGCTGCCGACCCGATCCAGAACGGCTACGAGGCCGGTGTGCCGGTGCAGGAGGCGTGCTCGACGAGCTTCTGCCTCCACTGGGTGGAGTCCACCGCAGACGCTGCCGACCCGCAGTGGGTGGACACGCAGGTCCGGCCGGTGATGGAGCAGGTCTGGAAAGGCGTGACCGGGGACCTCGGCTACCGCGCGCCCAAGCGCGACGACCGCGGCGTCGACAACGACACCGACCGGCCCAAGCTGGACATCTACCTGGCCAACCTGCGCGACGACAAGATGTACGGCTACTGCACCACCGACGACTTCAGCGGTGGTCGGGCCCGGTCCGCCTACTGCGTGCTCGACAACGACTTCGTGAACTACCCGAAGTCGCCCGAGGCGTCGCTGCGGGTGACCGCGGCGCACGAGTTCTTCCACGCCGTCCAGTTCAACTACGACATCTTCGAGGACGCGTGGTTCATGGAGGGCACGGCCGCGTGGATCGAGGACGAGCTCTACGACGGCATCAACGACAACCGGCAGTACCTCACGCGCAGCGGGCTGCGCATCCCCGAGGCCCCGCTGGACTTCCCGGGCACCGAGCAGGACCCGACCTTCGTCTACGGCTCGTGGATCTTCTGGCGCTACCTGTCCGAGCGGTTCGGCAAGGGCGCCTCGTCCGACCCGAGGATCGTCCGTCAGGTGTGGGACCGGGCGACCAAGCCGGGCTACTACTCGCTGCGCGCGCTGCGCGCCACGCTCGCCGCCCGCAACGCACAGTTCCCCCAGGTGTTCACCGACTTCGGCGTCACCAACCGCCGTGCGCGGCAGTGGTACGAGGAGGGCCGCAGCTACCGGAACGCACCCGTCCGCCGGACGTTCACGCTGAGCCCGACCAACGACCTGGTGGGTCTGCGACCGGGCGCGGCGGTCGAGAAGAACCGGCCCTGGCGTATCTGGCACCTCGCGAACCACCACGCGAGGTTCCGTGCGGGCACGGCGGTGCGGGGGGCCGCCCGGCTGCGGGTCAGCGTGGACGCGCCGCCCACCACGCGCGGCTCCCGGGCGACGGTGATGGTGCACCGCAAGAACGGCTCGGTGGGGCGTACGACGGTGCGGCTCAACCGCCAGGGGAACGGGGTCGTCACCACGCCGTTCACCCGCTCGAAGGTGTCCTCCGTGGTGCTCACGCTGACCAACGCCAGCACCCGGAGCAGGTGCAACCGGGGGACCGGCTGGTCCTGCCAGGGGATTCCGCTCGACGACGACCTGCCGTTCTCGTTCACCGCGCGCCTGCTCAGATGACCCCGGCCCGCCGGGTCGGCACGCGGCGTTTCGATTGCTCGCGGGGACGCGCCGACCGTACCTTTGAAGCGGGCTCTGCGGGGGCGAGCACCCGACGACGCGGAGGGTAGATGGTCAGCGACAGAGCCGTGCGGACCGTTGGTGCGGCGATTGCGGCGCTCTGGCTCGCCGTGCTCGTGGTCATCGACGTGGTCAACCCGGAAGTCTCACTGGTGGCGCTGTTCGCGTTGTCCCCGTTGATCGCCTGCGCAGTGTTGTCGGCGCGCGCCACGGCAGTGTTCGCCGTCGCGGCGGTGGTGCTCTCGGTGGCCGCGGGCTGGTGGAACGACGCCTTCACCAGCGCCCAGCAGATCGTCCGGATCGTCGACGTGGTGCTCATCAGTGGCGCCGCCGTCGTGATCGCCGTGGTGCGGATCCGCCGCGAGAAGCAGCACGCCCGCGTCGTCGCGATCGCCGAGGTTGCCCAACGGGCGATCCTGCCCATCCTGCCGACCGCGCTGGGGCGGGTGACCAT
>DATIBI010000227.1:0-12611 GCA_035457605.1 Nocardioidaceae bacterium | reverse complement strand
CCGTGCTTGCTCGCGGCGTACGCCGACCAGGTCGGGTGCGCGTTGAGGCCCGCGCCCGAGTTCACGAAGACCACGTGGCCCTGCCGCGCCCGCAGTGCCGGGAGCGCGAGCCGGGTGAGCTCCGCCGGCGCGAGCAGGTTGACGTTCAGCGTCTGGGCCCAGGCCTCGGGTCCGAGGTCGGCGACGGCACCGAGCTCGACGACGCCCGCCACGTGCAGCAACGAGTCGAGCCCCTCGGGCAGCGCGTCGCCCAGCGCGTCCTGCAGCTCCTCGGGCCGGTCGAGGTCGGCGACGACCGTCCGTGCGCCCGGGTACTCCTTGGCGAGGTCGGCGGCGCGGTCGTCGGTGCGCGCCAGGAGGACGAGGTCGTCCCCGCGCTCGGCCAGACGCTGCGCGAGCGCGGCCCCGATGCCGGCACCGGCGCCGGTGATGAGATGGGTAGCCATGCCCGCGAACCTAGCGGGTGAAGACGACCTTCCCGAACACGTCGCCCTCGGCCATCGCCTCGAACCCGGCCTTGGCCTCGGTCATCGGCATCACCTGGTCGATGACGGGGCGTACTCCGCTGACGTCGAGGAGGTTGACGAGCGAGGCGAGCTCGGCGCGCGTGCCCATGGTGGACCCGATCACCTGCAGCTGCAGGAAGAAGATTCGGGTCAGCTCGGCGTTCGCGGGGTCGGGGCCGCTCGTAGCCCCGGAGATCACCACCGTGCCGCCGGGACGCAGCGACTTGATCGAGTGCGACCAGGTCGCCTTGCCGACGGTCTCCATCACCGCGTCGACCCGCTGCGGAAGGCGGGCGTTGCTCTCGAACACCTCGTCCGCGCCGAGCTCGAGGGCACGCTTGCGCTTCTGCTCGTCCCGGCTGGTGGCGTAGACCCGGAGGCCGCCGGCGTGGGCCAGCGAGATCAGCGCCGTCGCGACGCCGCCACCGGCCCCCTGGACCAGGACGGTGTCGCCGGGCTTGAGGTCGCCCTGGGTGAACAGCATCCGGTAGGCGGTCAACCACGCGGTAGGCAGGCAGGCGGCCTCCTCGAAGGACAGCGAGGCGGGCTTGGGCACCACGTTCGACCTCGGCACGATCACCTTGTCGGCGAAGGTGCCCTGGTGCTTCTCGCTCAGCAACGACCGCCTGGGATCGAGCGTCTCGTCGCCGGTCCAGGCGGGGTCGCTGATGACCGCGTGCACGACCACCTCGTTGCCGTCCTCGTCGTAGCCGGCCGCGTCGCAGCCGAGCGTCATCGGCAGCGCCTCCTCGCGCAGCCCGACCCCGCGCAGCGACCACAGGTCGTGGTGGTTGAGCGAGGCGGCCTTGACGGTGACCGTGGTCCACCCGTCAGGGGCGACCGGGTCGGGGCGCTCGCCCACGACCAGTCCGGACAGGGGGTCTTCGGTGGAGAAGCTCTCGGCGTAGACAGCGAACATGGTCCCGACCTTACTGAGGGTGCGAAGGGGTGGACAGGTCAGCGGCGCGCGACGCGGTCCTTGCGTGCCGCGGCGGCCACCGCCGCGGAGACCGCCGGCCCGACCCGGGGGTCGAACGGGGAGGGCACCACGTAGTCCTCGGAGAGCCGCTCCCCCACCAGGTCCGCGAGCGCGCCGGCGGCGGCCAGCTTCATCCCCTCGGTGATCGCGGTGGCCCGCACGTCGAACGCGCCGCGGAAGATGCCCGGGAACGCGAGCACGTTGTTGATCTGGTTCGGGTAGTCGGACCGGCCGGTCGCCACCACCCGGGCGTGCCGGTGCGCGATGTCGGGGTGAACCTCGGGGTTCGGGTTCGCCAGCCCGAAGATGATCGCGTCCGGCGCCATCCGGGCGACCGCCTCCTCGGGGACGGTGCCGCCCGAGACGCCGATGAACACGTCCGCCCCGTCGAGGGCGTCGACGAGACGGCCGGTGCGTCCGGTGGTGTCGGCGGTGTCCTGTGCCAGCGACAGCTTCACCGGGGTCAGGTCCTCGCGGGCCGAGTTGAGCACACCGCCGCGGTCGACCACGGCCAGGTCGCGCAGCCCTGCGGCAAGCAGGATCCGGGCGACCGCGACACCGGCGGCGCCGGCACCGGAGATCACCACCCGGGTCTCGGCCATGGACCGCCCCGTCAGCCGCAGTGCGTTCTCCAGGGCCGCGAGCACCACGACCGCCGTACCGTGCTGGTCGTCGTGGAAGACCGGGATGGCGAGCCGGTCCTTGAGCCGCTGCTCGATCTCGAAGCAGCGCGGGGCGGAGATGTCCTCGAGGTTGATCCCGCCGAAGCTCGGGGCGAGGCGGGCGACCGTCTCGACGATCTCGTCGGTGTCGGTGGTGTCGAGGCAGATCGGCACCGCGTCGACCCCGCCGAACTGCTTGAACAGCACCGCCTTGCCCTCCATCACCGGCATCGCGGCCGACGGGCCGATGTCCCCCAGGCCGAGCACCGCGGTGCCGTCGGTGACCACGGCCACGGTGTTGGACACCCAGGTGTAGTCGTCGACCAGCGCCGGCTCAGCGGCGATCGCCTCGCACACCCGGGCGACGCCGGGGGTGTAGGCGAGGGAGAGGTCGTCCGCGCCGTTGAGGGCTACCGTCGAGGAGACCTCCATCTTGCCGCCGACGTGCAGGTCGAAGACGGGATCTCCCGCACGCGAGGGCTTGTCGGGATCGGGCAGGGCGGGCGATGCGACCATGGAATGCCTCTTGTCTCGGGGAAACGACACGGCAGCTCGAACGACGTCGCGTGGTGGAGCGGCGGAGCGGCCTGGCTTCGGGGGTCTCCCTTGCCGACAGTCTGGCGCACGGTCCCGCGGATGGGAACCGGGCCCGCCGGAATGTGTCCCACGCTACATCCGACGCCTCAACGGCCACAGGCGTAGCAGCACCCGGGCCACCACGTCGCCGTCGGGGATCGCACCGACCGACCACGAGTCGACGCCCTCGCGGGGGTTGTCCCGCTCGACCCACCAACCGTCCCCGTCGCGCCGGGCCACGCGCTTGACCGCCACCACGCCGTCGGGAAGGCGTACGACGGACATCCGCCCGGGGCGCACCCTGCCCCCGTGCAGCACGAGCAAGCGGTCCCCGTCGTGGAGCGTCGGCTGCATCGACCGTCCGCGCACGACGGCGAGACCCAGCCGCCTGCCCGGAACACCGGCCCGAGCACGGCCCGGTCGTCCTGATCCCCGGCGTCCCACCTGCACCACCGCCCTCCCCTGCCGTCCACTTCGCCGCGGAGTAGTGTCGCAGGTGGCTGAACCTCATACGAACCTTCAGAAAGGACCAACGGATGCTCGCGCGACTGTTCGCACCGACCCTCGAAGTCCACGCCCACTGCGACCTGCCCTGCGGTGTCTACGACCCCGCGCAGGCCCGGATCGAGGCGGAGTCGGTCAAGGCCATCATCGGCAAGCTCGCCGACAACGACGACCCCGACTTCCGCACCCGCGCCGTCCTGATCAAGGAGCAGCGCTCGGAGCTCGTGAAGCACCACCTGTGGGTGCTGTGGACCGACTACTTCAAGCCGCCGCACTTCGAGAAGTACCCGCAGTTGCACACGCTCTTCAACGAGGCCACCAAGCTCGCCGGCGCCACCGGCACCAAGGGCTCGATGGACGCGCAGGCCGCCGACGACCTGCTCGCGAAGATCGACGAGATCGCCGAGATCTTCTGGGAGACCAAGAAGGCCTGAGGCGTCACAGCACGACACACGACGGGGTCGGGAGCGCGAAGCGCCCGACCCCGTCTAGGCTCTGTGCCACCCTGTAGGAGAAAACCCTGCGCACCGCGCAGTCCCGGAGAGGTCACCAGTGGCAGAAACGCGACCAGACGTCGAGCTCAGGATCCCGGCCGACAGCGCCTTCCTCTCCGTGCTGAGGACCGCGACCGCCGGACTGGCCGCCCGGCTCGACTTCACCCTCGACGACATCGAGGACCTGCGCATCGCCGTCGACGAGGCGTGCGCGATCGTGCTGCCGCAGGCGTCCCCCGGCTCCGACCTGAGCTGCATGTTCTTCCTCGCGCCCGACACGCTTCGGGTGGCGGTGTCCGCCGACTGCGACTCCCCGCGCACGCCGAGCAAGGACGGCTTCGCATGGACCGTGCTCTCGGCGCTGACCACCACGCTCGACGCCCAGATCGAGGGTGACGTGCTCACCGTGACGCTCTCGCGCACCAGCGGAGAACCGAGCTAGACCATGGTCGGCGACCCCGAGGCCACCAGAGACGTCGCGGACATCCGCGCACGCAGCGTGGCCCTGTTCACCGAGCTGGGTGAGCCCGGACTCGACCTGGCCCGCCACGCGCAGATCCGCGAGGACCTGGTGCGGCTGCACCTGCCTCTCGTGGAGCACCTCACGCGCCGCTTCCTCAACCGCGGCGAGCCCTACGACGACCTGCTCCAGGTGGGCACGATCGGCCTGATCAAGGCCATCGACCGGTTCGACCCCGAGCGGGGCGTGGAGTTCTCCAGCTACGCCACGCCCACGATCGTCGGGGAGATCAAGCGTTACTTCCGGGACAAGGGCTGGGCGATCCGCGTTCCCCGGCGGCTCCAGGAGCTGCGGATCTCGATCAGCAACGCCACCGCCGCCCTCACCCAGGACCTGGGCCGCTCCCCCACGGTGTCCGAGATCGCGCGCCACGTCGGGGTTACCGACGAGGAGGTGATCGAGGGGCTCGAGTCCGCGAACGCCTACTCCACCCTCTCCCTCGACGCCACCGACTCCAGCGAGGACAGCGCGCTGAGCATGCTCGACTCGATCGGCGAGGAGGACGAGGCGCTCGAGCACGTCGAGAACCGCGAGTCCATCAAGCCGTTGCTCGAGGCGCTCGACCCCCGCGAGAAGCACATCCTCACGCTGCGGTTCTTCCGTGGGATGACCCAGTCCCAGATCGCGAAGGAGATCGGCGTCTCCCAGATGCACGTCTCGCGGCTGCTGAACAAGACCCTGGCGCAGCTGCGGGAGAGGCTGCTCGAGGACCCGACGCTCGGTGAGCCCGGGGGCCGGGTCAGCTCGCTCTGAGAGGTCCGGACAGGCTCAGTCCTGGTCGGCGAGGGCGGCGATCGAGGCCGGGTGGAAGATGCCGACGAGCACGACGAGCGCCATCAGCCCGAGCGCGACGGCCACCACGGTCGTCGTACCGCCCAGGAAGCTCCACGCGACGAGAAGCTGGATCAGCTGCGCGACCACGATCGGCGCTCGCGCCCACGACCGCAGGCGGGTGAGAGACCACGCACACAGGGCTAGACCGGCGCCGTAGAGCAGGAAGAACACCGTGGTGGTGACACCCATCGCGACCCGCTCCGCCGACAGGGTGACGACCTCCGCCACCGCCTGGACCACCAGCAGCACCGCCTCGACGGCGGCGAGCACCGCGGCGACGGCCAGAGGCAACGGAATTTTGTGCGACTGCGGGTTTGCGGACGGCACGTCGGAGGGAAGGCTCACGGGTGCACAGCCTACTGAGGGCTGCCGCGACCACCGGACCGGACCACCTGGCGAACCCACGGCGAAAAGGACCCTGTGACCAAAGTGACCTCGGTAAAGGCTTGTGTGCACCACCATCTCTTGCAACGATCATCGATGTCACTCGGCCGGAACCACCACCCCGGCCCGAAGTGACCGAATCCCGACCTAGCCCAGGGCACCCCTGCATGGGCCGAGGCGGGCCTCGTGCATGTGTCCACCACCGTGGGGCACGTGCACGCCGCACGAAATGGCCGCCCGGCTGACCCGGCCGGCAGTCAACGCACAAGATAAGGAGTACGTCGCCATGGATTGGCGCCATCGCTCTGCATGCCTCGATGAGGATCCGGAGCTGTTCTTCCCGATCGGCAACACCGGTCCAGCCATCCTCCAGATCGAGGAGGCCAAGCAGGTGTGCCGTCGCTGCGACGTGCGCGAGCAGTGCCTCGCGTGGGCTCTCGAGGCAGGACAGGACCACGGCGTCTGGGGCGGCATGAGTGAGGACGAGCGTCGCGCGCTCAAGCGCCGCAACGCACGAGCGAAGGTCCGCACCGCCTGAGCCAGGCCACCAGGCCCACCAGCACACGAGCGCTGGGCCACCCGAAACGCTGACCGACGGGGAGGTCAGCCCACGGGGAGGTCCAGCGCTACACGTGTTCCCCCGGACGGTCCCGGGCCCATCTCCAGGACCCCGCCGAGCTCGGACTCGACGAGCGTGCGGACGATCGAGAGTCCCAGGCTCGTGGACCCGTCGAGGTCGAACTCCTCGGGCAGCCCCTGCCCGTCGTCCTCGATGGTGACGTGCAGCCGTCCGACGAGCCGCTGCGCGGTCACCGTGATCTTGCCCTCCTCGTCGCCGAACCCGTGCTCGACGGCGTTCTGCAGCACCTCGGTGAGCACCATCGCGAGCGGGGTGGCGATCTCCGCCGGCAAACTGCCGAACGTGCCCACCCGTTCGCTGACGACCTGGGCGCCACGTGAGCTCACCTCGGCGACCATCAACCGCAGCCGGTCCGCGACGTCGTCGAAGTCCACGTTCTCGTCGTAGGCCTGGCTCAGCGTCTCGTGCACGATCGCGATCGACCCCACCCGGCGTACCGCCTCCTCCAGGGCCGCACGCCCCTCGGGTACGTCGATGCGGCGGGCCTGCAGACGCAGCAACGCCGCCACCGTCTGCAGGTTGTTCTTCACCCGGTGGTGGATCTCGCGGATCGTCGCGTCCTTGGTCACCAGCTCGCGGTCCCGGCTGCGCAGGTCGGTCACGTCGCGCAGCAGCACCAGCGCGCCCAGGTGCTCTCCGGTGGGCCGCAGCGGGATCGACCGCAGGATCAGCACCACGTCCTCGTGGCCGATCTCGGTGTCCCGCGGCAGCTTGCCGCCGAGCACCGCGCTGAGCGTCTCCTCGTCGGGCCGGCGCTTGGCCGGGACCAGCCTGCGGGTGATCTCGGCCAGGTGCAGCCCGGCGAGGTCACCGGTGAGCCCCAGCCGGCGGTAGACCGACAGCGCGTTGGGACTGGCGTAGGTCACCCGGCCGGCCGCGTCGATCCGCACGAAGCCGTCCCCCACCCGCGGGCTGTCGGCGTGGTCCGACCGCTGGCCGGGGAACGGGAAGAACCCGTTGCTGATCATCTGGGTCAGGTCGGTGGCCGTCTGCAGGTAGGACAGCTCGAGCCGGCTCGGGGTCCGCACGCCGAGCAGGTTGGTGTTGCGACCGATCACGGCCAGGATCCGGTCACCGCGGCGCACCGGGATCGCCTCGACCCGGACCGGGATGTCGTCGCGCCACTCCGGGTCCCCCTCCCGGGCGACCCGCTGCCGCTCGTAGGCGGAGTCGAGCAGCGGGCGTCGGCCGCGCGGGATGAACGCGCCCACCAGGTCGTCGACGTAGGCGGTCGGCCCGGTCGTGGGTCGCATCTGCGCGCCGGCCCAGAAGCCGCGGCCCTCGCGGTCGGGAAGCCACAGGACCAGGTCGGCGAAGGACAGGTCGGCGATGATCTGCCAGTCCGCGAGCAGCAGGTGCAGCCAGGCCAGGTCCTCGGCGTCCAGGTCGGTGTGGGCGCGGACCAGGTCGTTCAGCGAGGGCACGTGAGACAGCCTAGTGACCGCCTCCCCGGTCGGGTCCGTTGCGCACTCAATGGCAGGATTGGCCCCATGGCATCCACGTTCTGGGAGCAGGTCAAGGCCAACGGCCTCAAGGTCCCGAACGACCGTTCCCTCGCGGAGCTGACCGCGGAGCTGACGAAGATGCTGGGCGACCCCGACCCTGCCACCCGGGACGGGATCGCCTACCCGACGCTCGCCACCTGGGTCGCCGACGGCGTCTACGACGACCTCCTGCACGGGCTCGGCGACGGGATGACGGCCGGCTTCAACGTCGGCCTCGGCCAGGACGGCAACGACACCGTGTTCCGGCGCAGCTTCTCGGCGCTGATCCTGGGCGAGTGCATCCAGCGCGACAACATCATGCGTCTGGTGCCCGCCGACACCGTGATGCGCTGGGGCGACCGGCTGGCCACGTGGTTCGTCCGCGAGCGGGACCTGCGCGGCTACGTGCCCGGCAAGGGCTGGGCGCACTCGGTGGCGCACGGGGCCGACGCGCTCGGTGCCCTCGGCGAGTCGGCGTCGATGGGCAAGCTGGAGCTGACCGTGCTGCTCGACGTGATCGCCGACCGGCTCCTGGAGCCGACCACCTACTTCCTGGTCAACGGCGAGGACGACCGGCTCGCCGCGGCCACGATGAAGATCCTGCGCCGCGACCTGGTCGGGCTCGACGTCGTGGAGCCCTGGGTGGCCCGGCTCGCCGCGCACGGGCAGCCGCTCGGCAAGGACGACCGCGACCCCTACCTGGTCAGCGGCAACGTGCAGGCCTACCTGCGCGCGCTCTACCTGCAGGTGGCCCTCGCACCGAACCCGCCCTCCGGCCGCTCCGACCTGCTGCTGGTGCTGATCGAGAAGCTCCGTCAGGCCAACCCGCACTTCCTCCAGTGAGGTTCTTTCCGGACTGGCCGGTCGACCTTCACAAATCGGGCACCCGGGTCTAACCTCGCCCGAGTTTCTTCGTCTCGGGAGGTGGTCGGCGTGCCCTCATCACGCCCTCGTCCGAGCAGCACACGACGCTCGTGGATCGTCGTCGGCGTGCTGCTGCTGGTGCCCACGGTGCTGCCGCTGCTGGTGGGTACCTACGACCGGACGGAGCCCGAGCTCGCCGGCTTCCCGTTCTACTTCTGGTGGCAGTTCGCGCTGATCGCGATCGCGGCCATGCTCACCCTGCTGGCGTTCCGGATCGCCTCCGTGGCCACCCGGCGGGACCGCCTCCGCCGCGGACAGGACTCTCGGGCCGGCTCCGCCCAGGGTGGTGAGCGCTGATGCAGGACGTCGACCTGGTCGCTCTCGGGGTCTTCGGCTTCTTCTTCCTGCTGGTCACCGGCCTCGGCTTCGCGGCGTCCCGGTGGCGCCGCGCCGAGCTGGACTCGCTCGACGAGTGGGGCCTCGGCGGTCGCGGCTTCGGCACCTTCGTCGCCTGGTTCCTCATCGGCGGGGACCTCTACACCGCCTACACCTTCGTCGCGGTTCCGGCGCTGCTCTACGCGGGGAACGCGGTGGGCTTCTTCGCGGTGCCCTACACGATCATCGTCTACCCGATCATCTTCGTGTTCCTGCCACGGCTGTGGTCGGTCTCGCACCGGCACGGCTACGTGACCCCCGCCGACTTCGTCCAGGGGCGCTACGACTCCAAGGGCCTGTCTCTGGCAGTGGCGCTGACCGGGATCCTGGCGACGATGCCCTACATCGCGCTGCAGCTCGTCGGGATCCAGGTGGTGCTCGAGGTGATGGGCATCGGCGGCGACGCCGACTCCTCCTGGCTGGCCCGGGACATGCCGCTGCTGGTGGCGTTCGCGGTGCTGGCGGCCTACACCTACTCCTCCGGGCTGCGGGCTCCCGCGCTGATCGCGTTCGTCAAGGACACGCTCATCTACGTGGTGATCCTGGCCGCGGTGTTCTACCTGCCCACCCAGCTCGGCGGCTGGGGCTCGATCTTCGACGCGGCGCAGTCCTCGTTCGACACGTTCAACGCCGACAACGCCGACGCGATCGCGGCCGGGGAGGTGTCCGGCAAGGGGTCGATCCCGCCGGAGGCCGCGCACTGGGCGTACGCCTCGCTGGCCCTCGGCTCCGCGCTGGCGCTGTTCATGTACCCGCACTCGATCACCGGGGTGCTGTCCACCCGTAGCCGGGAGGTCATCCGCCGCAACGCCGCCCTGCTCCCGGCGTACTCCTTCCTGCTCGGGCTGCTCGCCCTGCTCGGGTTCGCGGCCATCGCGGCCGGCGTGCGCGTCGACAACGCCCAGCAGGCGATCCCCGCGTTGTTCGAGCAGGAGTTCCCGTCCTGGTTCGCGGGCATCGCCTTCGCGGCGATCGCGATCGGTGCGCTGGTCCCCGCGGCGATCATGTCCATCGCCGCGGCGAACCTGTGGACCCGCAGTGTCTACAAGGCGTTCCTCAAGCCGGACGCGACCCCGGCGCAGGAGGCGGCGCAGAGCAAGCTGATCTCGCTGCTGGTGAAGTTCGGCGCCCTGGTGTTCGTGATCGCCCTGCCCAAGGACTTCGCGATCAACCTGCAGCTGCTCGGCGGCATCTGGATCCTGCAGACCTTCCCGGCGATCGTGGTCGGCCTCTACACCCGCTGGATGCACCGCTGGGCGCTGTTCGCGGGCTGGGCGGTCGGCATGGCCTACGGCACCTGGACCGCCTACCTCGTGCCGGTGGTCGGCCAGCCCGGCACGCACTTCGGCGGTTCCGTGGCGACCATCCCGTTCACCGACGTCAAGGTCTACATCGCGCTCACGGCGTTCGCGCTCAACCTGCTGGTCGCGGTCGCGGGCACCGTCCTGCTGAACGCGTTGAAGGTTCCCGCCGGGACCGACCAGACCCGCGCCGACGACTACGTGGCCGATGCCGGCGACCCCGAGGTGGAGGACCTTCCGCTGGAGGAGCTCACCGGGGAGGGCGCGGGAGCCCGCGGGCACCTGACGTGACCTGCATTACCTGCCGGTAGCCTTCGCGACATGACTGACGACTCCCTCAGCATCGACGAGTCCCCCGCCGACGAGTCCCTCGCCGACGGCCACGGTGGCGAGCACGCCGTGGCCGTCGCGGCGGCGCACGGCGTGGACACGCTGTTCACCCTCTCCGGCGCGCACGTGTTCCCGATGTACGACGGGGCGGTGAAGGCCGAGCCGCCGATGCGGATCCTCGACGTGCGGCACGAGCAGACCGCGGTGTTCGCGGCGGAGGCCCTGGGCAAGCTGACCCGGGTCCCCGGGCTGGCAGTGCTGACGGCTGGCCCGGGCGTGACCAACGGGGTCAGCGCGGTCACCCAGGCGGGATTCAGCGGCTCCCCGCTCGTCGTGGTCGGCGGGCGGGCACCGGCGAACCGCTGGGGGATGGGCAGCCTCCAGGAGTTCGACCACCCGGCGGTGATGGCGCCGATCACGAAGATGGCACGCACCGTGCACAACGTCGCCGACATCGCCTCCTCCGTCGACGAGGCGTTCACCGTGGCCGGGTCCTCGCACCGGGGGCCGACCTTCCTCGACGTGCCCATGGACCAGTTCTTCGACCGGGCTCGGGTGGAGCGCCCCCGGCCGGGAGCGCGCAAGCCGGTGGAGCCCGATCCCGAGGCACTCGCGGAGGTCGGCAGCCTGCTCGCCGAGGCCCGGCGGCCGGTGCTCGTGCTCGGCACCGACGTGTGGGCCGACGGCGCCGAGGAAGCGGCGCTGCGGTTCGTGGAGTCGGTCGGGATCCCGACCATCACCAACGGCATGGGCCGCGGCGTCGTACCGGGCGGGCACCCGCTGCTGATGACCCGGGCACGCGGCGCCGCGCTCGGCACCTGCGACCTCGCGATCGTGGTCGGCACGCCGCTGGACTTCCGGCTCGGCTACGGAGTGTTCGGCGGCAAGGACGGCGCCCCCGCCGCCAAGGTCGTGCACCTCGCCGACTCCGAGGGCCAGGTCTCCGGCCACGCCGACCTGGCCGCCTCGGCGTTCGGTGACCTGACCCTGGTCATCGACGGGGTGCAGGAGGCGCTGGACCAGCAGCTGCGCAGGCCCGACTGGTCGGCGTGGGTCGACAAGCTGCGCGCGGCGGTGACCGCCGCCGTCGAGCGGGACGCGGGTGTGCTCCACTCCACGGCTGACCCCATCCACCCGGCCCGGATCTACGGCGAGCTCGTCCCCCGACTGGCCGATGACGCGGTGGTCATCGGGGACGGGGGCGACTTCGTCTCCTTCGCCGGCAAGTACGTCGAGCCCAAGCGGCCCGGCGGCTGGCTCGACCCCGGCCCTTACGGCTGTCTCGGCGCCGGGCTCGGCGCGGCGATCGCGGCCCGGATCGCCCGGCCCTCGGGACAGGTGGTGGTGCTGTTCGGCGACGGCGCCGCGGGCATGTCCCTCATGGACGTCGACACCCTGGTCCGCCACGAGCTCCCGGTCGTCATGGTCGTCGGCAACAACTCCGCCTGGGGGCTGGAGAAGCAGCCCATG
This sequence comes from Nocardioidaceae bacterium, assembly GCA_035457605.1. GTDB lineage: Bacteria > Actinomycetota > Actinomycetes > Propionibacteriales > Nocardioidaceae > Nocardioides_C. The sequence continues at coordinate 628 of DATIBI010000227.1, read as the reverse complement.
CAGATGCTCTACGGCTACGACGTCGCCGCGGACCTGGCACCGCAGACCAGGTACGACGAGGTGGTCAAGGCGCTCGGCGGCGCCGGAGAGACCGTCACGGCCCCGGACCAGATCGGCCCCGCCCTGGACCGGGCGTTCGCCGCGAACGTCCCCTACCTGGTCAACGTGATGACCGACGTGAACGCGCCCTACCCCCGGAACACCTTCGGGGTGTGAGGGTCGTGGAGATCAGGCTCGCCCACGACGGTGAGCTCGCCCGGGTCGGCGAGATCACCGTCGAGGCCTACGTCGACGAGGGCTTCATCGCGCCGGACGCCGACTACGTCGAGGACCTCGCGGACGCGACCGCCCGCGCCCGCGAGGCCGAGGTCTGGGTCGCGGTCGAGGACGGCGCCGTGCTCGGCTCGGTCACGTTCTGCCCGAGCGGGTCGGCGTGGGCCGAGCTGGCCCGGAACGGCGAGGGCGAGTTCCGGATGCTCGGCGTGGCCGCGTCCGCGCGCCGGCGCGGGGTCGCCGAGGCGCTGGTGGTGCGCTGCATCGAGCGCAGCAGCGAGCTCGGTTACCGCAGCATCGTGATGTCGAGCATGCCGCAGATGGCTGCGGCTCACCGGCTCTACGAGCGGCTCGG
>DATIBI010000226.1:0-14452 GCA_035457605.1 Nocardioidaceae bacterium | reverse complement strand
GGTGAAGGCACCGGAGGGTTCCAGGGAGTTCGTCATGTGGTGAGCCTAACGCCGCGGATCCACCGGAAGGCTTTGACGGCCCGTGCCCGGCGTGGGAGCGTTCTGCTCACAACTGACTCCGCGTGGGGAAGCCGGTGCGAGGCCGGCGCTGACCCGCAACCGTATGCCGAGCACCCGCCCGGCGAGCCGGAACGCCACATGGAGACAGCGGCTCCCACCATCCGTCGAGGTCTACGGGACGGAGCCGGATCAGGTTCCGGACCTCGTGCCGGGGCCAGCGGTCCGGTCTCGTCTGTGAACCGCCGCCCGAGAAAGGGCCTTCATGGCCAGCACCCTGCGCCGATCCGTCGGCATCCTGTCCTCCCTGCTCCTCGCCACCGTCACCGTGGCCGGGCTCTCCTCACCCGCCCAGGCCGAGGACGGCTACACCTACTGGAACTACTTCCACGAGAAGAACGGCGCCTGGGAGTTCTCCCAGAAGGGCCCCGCCCAGTACAAGCCGGCCGACGGCGCGCTCGAGGGCTTCCGCTACGGCACCTCCACCGTCTCCCAGGGGATCGAGCCGCGGGCGGACCTCGCCGAGGTCGACTTCGACACCGTCTGCGCCGACGAGGACGCCGCGGCCGGCGAGAAGCGCGTCGCGGTGGTCCTCGACTACGGCACCGAGGCCGACGCCGCGGAGGGGGACGTGCCCCCGCAGCCGCGCGCGGAGTGCGCGGTCGTGGCCGAGGGCGCCACCACCCAGCAGGTCCTCGGCGAGGTCACCGACGTCCGCCAGGACCAGGGCATGACCTGCGGCATCGACGGCTACCCGACCCAGGGCTGCGGGACGCCGGTGAAGAACGCCCAGGTGCCCACCGACGAGCAGACGGTCGCGTTCGACCTCCCCGGCCAGGTGTCCGCCTCCGGTGAGGAGGCCACCGACCAGGCCGCAGCCGACCAGTCCGCCGCGGACGAGGGCACCCCGGCCTGGCTCTACGCCGTCGTCGCGGTCGTCGTCGTGGGGCTCGGCGTCGGTGGCGTCGCGCTGAGCCGGCGACGCCGGGTCTAGGCGCACGATGCGCCCCCAGCACCGCCCCACCTTCCCCCGGGTCCTGCACCCGGGGGCCTGGTGGCTGTGGGCGCTCGGCCTCGCCGCCGCCGCCAGCCGGACCCAGAACCCGGTCCCGCTGCTGCTGATCCTGGTGGTGACCGGCTTCGTCGTCTCCGCGCGCAAGAGCGACGCGCCCTGGGCCCGTTCCTACGCGGCGTTCCTCAAGCTCGCGCTGCTGGTGATCGCGATCCGGATCGTGTTCCAGGCGGTGCTCTCCAGCGGCTCGCAGGGCCCGACCGTCCTCGTCACGCTGCCCGAGATCCCGTTGGCCGGCAGCACCGGGCTCAAGCTGGGTGGGGTGATCAGCCTCGAGGCGGTGCTCCAGGCGTTCTACGAGGGGCTCCAGCTGGCCACGATCCTGTGCTGCGTGGGCGCCGCGAACGCGCTCGGCAGCGCACGTCGTCTGCTGCGCTACGTGCCCGGCGCGCTCTACGAGGTCGGGGTCGCGGTGGTCATCGCGCTCACCTTCGCGCCGCAGCTGGTCACCGACGCCGTCCGGGTCCGCGCCGCGCACCGGCTGCGCGGGCAGAGCGGCGGCGGGCTGCGGGCGCTGAGGCGGCTGGCGATGCCCGTCCTGGAGGGAGCGCTGGAGCGGTCGGTCGAGCTGGCCGCCGCGATGGACTCCCGCGGCTACGGGCGTACGACGGACAGCACCCGCGTCGCACGCCGGCTCACCGGGCTGCTCGTGTTCGGCGGCCTCCTCGGGATCTGCGTCGGCGTCTACGGCCTGCTCTCGGGCACCGGCACCGACTGGCTCGGTCTGCCGATGCTGCTGGCCGGGTGCCTGCTCGGGGCGGGCGGGCTGTACTTCGGGGGCCGCCGCACCGCGCGGACCCGCTACCGCCCCGACCCGTGGGCGCTGCCGGAGTGGCTGGTGACCGGGTCCGGTCTCACCGCCGCCGTCGCGATGTTCGTGACCGTCGCCGTCGCCCCCCAGCAGCTGTTCCTGGCGAGCCCGACCCAGGTGCCTCCGGTGCCGGTGGCGGCGTGCGTGGGCATCCTGCTCGCCCTGCTGCCGGCGTTCGTCGCGCCGCCGCTGCCGCGGACCCATCCCGCCGTCCCTGCCGCGACCGAGACGATGGGAGCGGCCGCATGATCGTCTTCGACGACGTCACCATCACCTTCGCCGACCAGAACGCCCCGGTGCTGTCCGGCGTGGACCTGCACGTCCCCGAGGGCGAGCTGTGCCTGGTCGTCGGGCGCACCGGGTCCGGCAAGTCCACCCTGCTGCGCGCGATCAACGGGCTGGTCCCGCACTTCTCCGGCGGCACCCTGGCCGGACGGGTCGTGGTGGACGGCCGCGACACCCGCGACCACCGACCCCGCGACCTGGCCGAGGTGGTCGGCTTCGTCGGGCAGGACCCGCTGTCCGGCTTCGTCACCGACACCGTCGAGGACGAGCTGGCCTACGGCATGGAGTCGCTCGGCCTGCCTGCGGACGTGATGCGCAAGCGGGTCGAGGAGACCCTGGACCTGATGGGCATGGCCGACCTCCGGGACCGGGCGCTGACCCAGCTCTCCGGCGGCCAGCAGCAGCGCGTCGCGATCGGCTCCGTGCTCACCACGCACCCACGGATCCTGGTGCTCGACGAGCCCACCTCGGCGCTGGACCCGCTGGCCGCCGAGGAGGTGCTGGCCACGCTGCAGCGGCTGGTGCACGACCTCGGCCTGACCGTGGTGCTCGCCGAGCACCGGCTCGAGCGGGTGGTGCAGTACGCCGACCGCGTCGTGCTCGTGCCCGGTGGCGGCGAACCGGTCCGCAACGGCGCCCCGACCGACGTACTCTCCGACTCCCCCGTCGCCCCTCCCGTCGTCGAGATCGGCCGGGTCGCCGGCTGGCACCCGCTGCCGCTGTCGGTGCGCGACGCCCGCAGGAAGGCCGCGCCGCTGCGCCGTCAGCTGGCCGGGCTGGAGCCGCCCACGCACGCGGCCGGGCCGCTCGGTGCCGCGGTGGCGACCGTGCGCGACCTGGCCGCGGGCTACCGGCAGGTGCCGGTGCTGCGCGGCGTCGGGCTCACCCTGCGGGCCGGTGAGACCGTGGCGCTGATGGGGCGCAACGGCGCCGGCAAGTCCACCCTGCTCAAGACCCTGGTCGGGCTGAAGGCCCCCGACAGCGGCACCGTCGAGGTGGCCGGGCACGCCCCGCACACCCTGAAGCCGGCGCAGCTGCTGCGACACGTCGGGCTGGTGCCACAGGTGCCGGCGGACCTGCTCTACGAGTCGACCGTCGCCCGCGAGCTCGAGCAGGCCGACCGGGACGCCGGTGTCGAGGCGGGGACGACGCGCGGGTTGTTCACCCGCCTCTCCCCCGGCGTGCCCGCCGACCAACACCCCCGCGACCTGTCCGAGGGTCAGCGGCTGACGCTGGCGCTCGCCATCGTGCTCGCCGCGCGGCCACCTCTGGTGCTGCTCGACGAGCCGACCCGCGGCCTGGACTACACGGCCAAGCACCGGCTGGTGGAGATCCTGCGCGACCTCGCCGCCGACGGGCACAGCGTCATGCTGGCCACCCACGACGTCGAGCTGGTCGCCGAGGTGGCGTCCCGGGTGGTCGTGATCGCGGACGGCGAGGTGGTCGCCGACGGGCCGACCGCGGACGTGGTCGTCTCCTCGCCGGCGTTCGCGCCGCAGGTCGCGAAGATCCTCTCGCCGGAGCAGTGGCTGACCCCTACCGACGTCGCGGTCGCACTGGCCGCGGTGACCACGGTGTCGCGGCCATGAGCACCACCGAGCTGATCCCGCTGCACGGCCGGTCCGCGCTCGCGCTGGCGACCGTGTCGGCGGTCGGGCTGGTCGCCTTCTGCTGGCCGTTCGTCATCGACCCCGGCACCGCGCTCGACAGCTCCCACTCCGGCGACGCACCGTTCCTGTTCGTCGCGATCCTGCCGCTGCTGGCCGCGATCGTGCTCGCGGAGCTCACCTCGGGCGGGATGGACGCCAAGGCGGTGGCGATGCTCGGCATGCTCTCCGCGGTCGGCGGCGCGCTCCGGGCGCTCGGTCCGGGCACCGCCGGCCTGGAGCCGAGCTTCGCGATCATCATCCTCGGCGGCCGGGTCTTCGGCCGCGGCTTCGGCTTCGTGCTCGGCGCGACCACCCTGTTCACCGGGGCGCTGATCACCGGCGGCGTCGGCCCGTGGCTGCCGTTCCAGATGATGGCCGCCGGCTGGGTCGGGTTCTTCGCCGGCTGCCTGCCGCCGGCCCGGGGACGTACCGAGGTGGTGTGGCTCGCCGGCTACGGCTTCGTCGCCGGCCTGGCCTTCGGGCTGGTGATGAACATCTGGTTCTGGCCGTTCGCCTCCTACGGCCCCGAGGTCAGCTTCGTCGCCGGGGACCCGCTCGCCGCGAACCTGAGCCGGTACGCGCTGTTCTACCTCACCACCTCGCTCGTCTGGGACCTCGGCCGGTCGCTGATGTCGCTGCTCGTGCTCGGCCTGGCCGGGTCGGCGCTGCTGCGCGCGCTGCGTCGCGCCTCGCGCCGGGCGGCGTTCGACGCGCCCGTGGTGTTCGAGCGCTGATGGACGTCACCGTGCTCGGCACCGGGTCCGCGGACGGCTGGCCCAACCCGTTCTGCGCCTGCGCCTCGTGCACCGAGGAGCGCCGGGCCGGGCGGGTCCGCGGGCAGACCTCGGTGCTGGTGGACGGCCGGCTGCTGCTCGACTGCGGGCCGGAGACGCCCCGGGCGGCCGAGCGTGCCGGGGTCGACCTGACCGGGCTCCGGCACGTGCTGATCACCCACCAGCACCCCGACCACTGCTCACCGGCGTTCCTGCTCTTCCGCGGGTGGGTGGGCGACTCCCCGCTCGACGTGGTCGGCCCGGCGGAGGTGGTCGACGCGTGCCGGATGTGGGTCGCCCCGGACTCGCCGGTCAGGTTCGTCCCGGTCGCCGCGGGCCACCGGCTGCGGCTCGGGGAGTACGACGTGCGGGTGCTCGCCGCGGCGCACGGCGAGGCCGGCTCGTCGGTGCTGTTCGACGTGACCGGGCCCGCCGTACGCCTGCTCTACGCCACCGACACCGGTCCCCTGCCCGAGGACACCGTGCAGGCAGTGCGAGACGCCGCGTTCGACGTGGTGCTGCTCGAGGAGACGTTCGGCGACTTCACCGGGCACGGCACCGACCACCTGGACCTGCCCCGGTTCGCCGACCAGCTGCGCCGGCTCCGCGCGGTCGGCGCGGTCACCGACGCCACCGAGGTGCTCGCGGTCCACCTCTCGCACCACAACCCGGCGACGGGCGAGCTGGAACGCCGGCTCGGCGCCTGGGGCGCGCGGGTGGTCGACGACGGCACCCGGCTCGACGGCACCGCGCCGGTCCCGGCCACGGCACGGCGGACCCTGGTGGTCGGTGGAGCCCGCTCCGGGAAGTCACGCGAGGCCGAGCGGCTGCTGGCCGCGGAGCCGGAGGTGACCTACGTGGCGACGGCGTACCCGCCCGGTGACGACGCCGAGTGGGAGGAGCGGGTCCGTCGGCACCAGGCGGACCGGCCCGCGCACTGGCAGACCCTGGAGTCCGTGGACCTGGTCGGGCTGCTCGGCACGCCCGGCGAGCCGCTGCTGGTGGACTGCCTGACGCTGTGGCTGACCCGGGTGATGGACCGGCACGACGCCTGGGACGACGCGGCCTGGGCCGATGGGGCGGAGAAGGAGGTCTCCGCGGAGATCGACGCCCTCGTCCAGGCGTGGCGGCGCACCCCGCGCCGGGTGGTCGCGGTCACCAACGAGGTCGGCCAGGGGGTCGTCCCGGCGACCGCGGCCGGCCGCCGGTTCCGGGACACGATGGGCCGGGTCAACGCACGGGTCGCCGCGGAGACCGAGGACGTGCGGTGGTGCGTCTCCGGCCGCGTGGTCGCGCTGTGAGCCGCCGGACCGACCCGATGCTGCTGGCGGTCGGCACGCTGACCGTGCTGCGGGTCCGCCCACCGTCCGCGGTCGACCGCAGGGTCGGGTCGTGGGCGATGACCCTGGCGCCACTGGTCGGCATGCTGCTGGCGGTGGCCGCGGCGACGTTCCTGTGGCTGCTGTCCGCGGCCGCTCCCCCGACCCTTGCCGCGGCGCTCACCCTGGCGCTGCTCGCGGTGCTCACCCGGGCCATGCACCTCGACGGGTTGGCCGACACCGCCGACGGGCTCGGCTCCGGCCGGCCCGCGGACCAGGCGCTGGCCGTGATGCGCCGCAGCGACATCGGCCCGTTCGGCGTGGTGACGCTGGTGCTGGTGCTGCTGGTGCAGGCCCTGGCCCTGGGCGCGCTGACCGGCGCCGGGACCGGGCCGGCGGCGGTGGCGGTGGCGCTGGTGGCCAGCCGGCTGGTCCTGCCGGCGGTGTGCCTGCGCGGGATCCCCGCCGCCCGGCCCGAGGGACTGGGCCAGGTGGTGGCCGGCTCGGTGTCCTGGGGTCAGCTGCTGCTCACCTCGGTGACCGCAGCCGTCGTGCTGGTCCTGCTCGCGGTGGCGGCCGCGCCGACCGACATCGGTCTCTTCCTGGCCGCAGTCGGGGCCGCGGTGCTCGGTGCCGTGGTCGCCGCGGGCGGGCTCTGCCTGCGGTGCGTGCGCCGGCTCGGCGGGGTGACCGGGGACGTGCTCGGCGGGTGCGTCGAGGTGGCGTTCACCGCCGCCCTGGTCGTGCTCGCGCTGCTGGCCTGACCAGCCTCAACGGAGGATGGCCCCTCTCCTCGGACAGGTGTTCACTTGCGCTGAGGAAGAGGTGAGACTGATGACGACGCACACAGGCAGGACCCTCGTGCTGAACCCGGTCCGCAGCGACCGCGCCGCGGAGTTCGAGGCGTTCGTGCACGACGTGCTCGAACCCGCGGTGCGGGCGCACGGGGCGGATGTCGACCTGCAGGTGCAGATGTGGCGGGCGCGGGCTCCGGAGTCGGGCAACGCCGGGGTGACCTTCTTCGCCTTCCTCGCCGATACCGGGGAGATGGAGCACCTCGACCTGGTCGGGCCGTTCCACGCGTTCTACGGCGAGGAGCGTGGCGAGGAGCTGCTGCAGCAGATGGACGAGCTGCTCGTCGACTTCGACACCTGGCGTGACGCGCTGCGCCCGTTCGAGGACGAGGCGGGAGTCGCCCGGCAGTACTGGTGGCAGATGGAGGACGTCTCCACCATCAAGGTCACCCGCGCGCGGACCGCGCCGCTCTAGTCGCCGCTGACGCCCGGCGTCACGAACGGCGGGCGGGTGACGGTGAAGACCTCGCGGCGGCCGCGCACGTCGACCGAGACCTCGGCGCCGTCGGTCACCTGGGAGGCGAGCAGCGCCAGGCCGACACCCTTGCGCAGCGTCGGCGAGAACGTGCCGGAGGTGACCTCGCCGAGGGGTACGTCGGACACCAGCAGGACGCGCATCCCCGGACGCGGGATGCCCCGCCCGGTGGCGACGATGCCGCGCAGCACCCGCTTCGGGCCGGTCTCCTTCTCCGCGAGCAGGACGTCCCTGCCCCAGAACGCGGCCTTCTTCCAGCCGACCGCCCAGCCCAGACGGGCCTCGTTCGGGGTGACCGAGGGCGTGATGTCCTGCCCGTGCAGCGGGTAGCCCATCTCGGTCCGCAGCGTGTCCCGGGCGCCGAGGCCGCACGCGGTGATCCCGTGCTCGGCACCGACCTCGAAGAGCCGGTCCCACAGGATCCCGACCACCTCGTCGGGGACGACGAGCTCGTAGCCGCGCTCCCCGGTGTAGCCGGTGCGGCACACGACCACCGGGGTCCCGTCGAGCTCTGCCTCGACGAAGGACATGTACTCGTGCCCGACCGGCAGGCCCGCCGCGGCGAGCACCTCGTCCGACCTCGGGCCCTGCACCGCGAGGATCGAGTGGGTGTTGTGCTGGTCGTCGATCTCGACCGTGTCGGGTGCGACAGCCGCGAGCCGTCGTACCACCTCCGCGGTGTTGGCCGCGTTCGGGACGAGGAAGACCCGCTCGTCGGAGTGCAGGTAGGCGATCAGGTCGTCGACGATGCCGCCGGTCTCCGGGTCGCAGCACAGGGTGTACTGCGCCTTGCCGGGGTGGATCTTGCCGAGGTCGTTGGTCAGCGTCGCGTTGACGAGCTCGGCGGCGCCGGGCCCGCGGACGACGACCTTGCCGAGGTGGCTGACGTCGAAGACCCCCACCGCCTCACGCACGGCGGTGTGCTCCTTGACGACACCGGCGTACTCCAGCGGCATCTCCCAGCCGCCGAACTCGGCGAGCTTGGCGCCGAGCGCGGTGTGGCGGTCGTGCAGTGCGGACTGGCGGAGCGCGGAACCCTTGCGGCCTTCGACAGGATGCATGAGGGGGAACCTACCTCAGTGTGATCCCGCCGACGCCCCGGCTAGCATGCCGGGGACGAGACCAGCCAGGACAGGGAGCCGACCGACTGTGACGACGTACAGCCTCCGCAAGGGCGCCGCCGACAAGACCAAGACCGACGCGATTGTCGTCGGCGTCGTGAAGACCAAGAAGGGTCTGGAGGTCGCACCCGGAGGCGAGAGCGTCGCGTCCGCCTACGGCCGCAAGTTCACGCCGATGCTGTCCACGATGGGCTTCGCCGGGAAGCCGGGCGAGGTGGCCAAGGTCCCGACCGGCGGGATGATCAAGTCCCCGCTGCTGGTCCTGGTCGGCCTCGGGGACGCCGAGAAGGTGACGACCGAGTCGGTACGACGGGCGGCCGGTGTCGCGGCGCGCTCGATCAGCAACGCCGCCACCGTGGCCCTGGCACTCCCCGCCACCGACGTCGAGCACGTCCGCGCCGTGGCCGACGGCTACCTGCTGGGCTCCTACCGCTTCACCGAGTTCAAGTCGAACCCCTCCGACGACGCCCCCGGCGAGGTGGTCGTCCTGACCGACCTGGCCCGCTCCAAGGAGGCCACCGCGGCGCTGGAGACCGCCGAGGTCGTCGCCGCCGCCACCCGGCTGACCCGGGACTGGGTGAACACGCCGCCGGGTGACTTCACCCCGGAGAAGTTCGCCGACGCGGTCGCCGCGACCGGCAAGGAGAAGAAGTCCGCGAAGGTGACCGTCAAGGTCGTCGACGACGCCACTCTCCGGGCCGAGGGCTGCGGCGGCATCATCGGTGTCGGCCAGGGCTCGGCGAACCCGCCGCGGCTGGTGCAGCTGACCTACAAGCCGCGCGGCGCCAAGGCCCACCTCGCCCTGGTCGGCAAGGGCATCACCTACGACTCGGGCGGCCTGTGGATCAAGCCCGGCGCCTCGATGACCACGATGAAGTGCGACATGGCCGGCGCCGCGTCGGTGGTCGCGGCCACCTTCGCGATCGCCGAGCTGGGGCTGCCGATCGCGGTCACCACCTACGCGCCGATGGCCGAGAACATGGTCTCCGGCAGCGCGATGCGACCCGGCGACGTGCTCACGATGTACGGCGGCAAGACCGTCGAGGTGCTCAACACCGACGCGGAGGGCCGGCTCGTCCTGGCCGACGCGCTGGTGAAGGCCACCGAGGAGAAGCCGGACCTGATCGTCGACGTGGCCACCCTCACCGGGCACTGCGTGGTCGCCCTGGGCGAGCGGGTCGGCGGCGTGCTCGGCAACGACGAGGAGCTGGTGCAGACGATCAAGGACGCCGGCGACCGGACCGGTGAGGCGTTCTGGCCGCTGCCGATCGCCGAGGAGATGACCGAGAAGGTCCGCACGAACAGCAAGGTCGCCGACCTGGCCCAGCACAACACCGAGCGGTGGGGCGGGACGCTCTACGCGGCGGCGTTCCTGCAGGAGTTCGTCAACGGCCAGCGCTGGGCGCACCTCGACATCGCGGGTCCGGCGTTCAACGACAAGGGCCCCTACGGCTACGTGCCGAGCGGCGGCACCGGCATGTCGGTGGCGACGCTGGTGGAGCTGGCCCGCACCCTGGTCGACGGCAAGTAGCCGCGGCAGTCAGGCGGGCCGAGATGCGGGGGTCAGCTGCCGGAGTCCTTCTTCCGGCGGTTGTACTCCCGCATCCGTGCCGGGTAGCCGACGACGGCGGCGTCGTAGGACGGGATGCCGTTGCGGTTGGCGAACGAGTGCGCCCACTCCACCGACGGGACGCGGCGACGGGTCCACTCCCCGTCGTACGCCACGAGCATCAGCGTCACGTCGGTGACGGCCGTGCGCGGTTCGACGAACCCCTCGACGCCGCGCCGGGTCTGCGCGAACTCGGCGAGGTGCTTCTCGTCGGCGACGTTGGAGCCGCGGACCGTCGTCGGCCCTCGCCCCTTGGGGCGGCGCATCTTCGTCCCGCGGCGTCGCCCGAGCCGGTCCAGGAATCCCATCTTCCCAGTGTGGCGCAGGTTCCCAAGGAAACGCTGAACGTCGCGCCAACCCGCCCGCGTTCCACGGCGGGAGGGCCGGTGTGGACATGAAGGCGATTGGTGGAAAGATGGCCCCGACAGGCGACCCCTTGTGCAGCAGATGAAGACCGGAGGAACGGTGGCGGACAACGCCCAGAACAACTTCGACGTGGTGATCCTCGGTGCTGGGAGTGGCGGTTACGCGTGCGCCCTCCGCGCATCGCAGCTGGGCCTCTCGGTGGCTCTGGTGGAGAAGGGCAAGCTCGGCGGGACCTGTCTCCACGTCGGCTGCATCCCCACCAAGGCCCTGCTGCACGCCGCCGAGGTCGCCGACTCCGCGCGCGAGTCCGAGCAGTTCGGCGTGAACGCCACCCTCGAGGGCATCGACATGGCCGGCGTCAACAAGTACAAGGACGGCGTCGTCAACCGGCTCTTCAAGGGCCTCACCGGGCTGATCAACCACCGCGGCATCACGGTCGTCGAGGGCGAGGGCCGGCTGGTCGGCAAGAACGCCGTGGCGGTCAACGGCACGCAGATCGTCGGCAAGCACGTGGTGCTCGCGTCCGGCTCCTACTCCAAGAGCCTGCCCGGTCTCGAGGTCGACGGCGGCCGGGTGCTCACCTCCGAGCACGCGCTCACCCTCGACCGGGTGCCGAAGTCCGCGATCGTGCTCGGCGGTGGCGTGATCGGCTGTGAGTTCGCCAGCGTGTGGAAGTCCTTCGGGGCCGACGTGACGATCGTCGAGGCGCTCCCCCGCCTGGTGCCGGCCGAGGACGAGGCCGTGTCGAAGGCGCTCGAGCGGGCCTTCCGCAAGCGCAAGATCGACTTCAAGGTCGGCACGCCGTTCAAGACCGTCGAGCACACCGACACCGGGGTCCGCGTCACCGTCGAGGGCGGCGAGACCCTCGAGGCCGAGATCCTGCTCGTCGCCGTGGGCCGCGGTCCGACCACCCAGGGCCTCGGCTACGAGGAGCAGGGGGTCGCGATGGACCGCGGCTTCGTGCTCGCCGACGAGCGGTGCCGCACGAACGTCGAGAACGTCTACGCCGTCGGTGACATCGTGCCCGGCCTGCAGCTCGCGCACCGCGGCTTCCAGCAGGGCATCTTCGTCGCCGAGGACATCGCCGGGCTCGACCCGACGCCGATCGACGAGGCCGGGATCCCCCGGGTCACCTACTGCGAGCCGGAGGTCGCGTCGGTCGGCCTGAACGAGTCCGCCGCCCGCGAGAAGCTCGGCGAGGACCAGGTCGAGACGCTCACCTACGACCTCGGCGGCAACGGCAAGAGCCAGATCCTCAAGACCCAGGGCTTCGTGAAGCTGGTCCGTCAGAAGGACGGTCCGGTGGTCGGGGTCCACATGGTCGGTGCCCGCGTCGGCGAGCTGATCGGCGAGGCACAGCTTATTTACAACTGGGAGGGGTACGCCGAGGACGTTGCCCCGCTCGTCCATGCCCACCCCACACAGAACGAGGCCCTCGGCGAAGCGCACCTCGCGCTGGCCGGCAAGCCACTCCACGCCCACTCCTGACCCCGCTAGCGCATAGAGGAGCCAACGAACGATATGGCGACGTCAGTCACCCTTCCCGCACTCGGAGAGTCCGTCACCGAAGGCACCGTCACCCGCTGGCTGAAGCAGCCGGGCGACCAGGTAGCCGTCGACGAACCCCTGCTCGAGGTGTCCACCGACAAGGTCGACACCGAGATCCCCTCTCCGGTCGCGGGCACCCTGCTCGAGATCAAGGTCCAGGAGGACGAGACCGTCGAGGTCGGCGCCGAGCTGGCGACGATCGGCGACGAGGGCGAGAGCTCGGGCTCCTCGGGTGGCGGCGAGGATGCCTCCACCACCGCTGAGGACCAGGGGCAGGCTGCCGCCGCTCCGACCGAGGACGAGGCCCCCAAGCAGACCGAGCCGCAGGGTGACGTGCCCGCCGCGCAGACCGAGCCCACCCCGTCGGCGCAGGAGACCGCGCCCGGCTCCGCCGACACCAAGCCCGAGGCCGAGTCCTCCGAGGCCGGCACCAAGGCCGGTGGCAGCCAGGGCACCCCGGTGACGCTGCCCGCGCTCGGCGAGTCGGTCACCGAGGGCACCGTGACCCGCTGGTTGAAGCAGGTCGGTGACGACGTCGCGGTCGACGAGGCGCTGCTCGAGGTGTCCACCGACAAGGTCGACACCGAGATCCCCTCCCCGGTCGCGGGCAAGCTGCTCGAGATCAAGGTCGGCGAGGACGAGACCGTCGAGGTCGGCGCGGAGCTGGCGGTCATCGGCTCCGGCGAGGCCGCGCCGTCCGGTGGCGGCGAGGCCGCTCCCGCTCCGGCAGCCGAGGAGAAGCCGGCCGAGCCCGAGCAGCCCGCTGCCGAGGAGCAGCCGGCCGCGGAGGAGAAGCCCGTCGAGAAGCCCGCGGCGCAGGAGGCTCCGGCCTCGGCTCCGCAGCAGGCACCCGCCCCGCAGCAGGCACCTGCCGCACAGCAGGCACCTGCCGCTCAGGCCGCTGGCGCGGACAAGGCCGCCGGTGACGGCGCCGGCGCGTACGTCACGCCGCTCGTACGCAAGATGGCCGCCGACCAGGGCGTCGACCTGTCCAGCATCACCGGTACCGGTGTGGGTGGCCGGATCCGCAAGCAGGACGTGCTCGAGGCCGCCAAGGCGAAGCAGGCTGCGGCCGAGGCCCCGGCCCAGGCTCCGGCCGCTCCGGCGGCGCAGGCACCGGCGGCGGCAGCCGCGCCGACGTCGGCACCGAGCCCGCTGCGTGGCAAGACCGAGCCGCTGAGCCGGCTGCGCAAGGTCATCGCCAAGCGCATGGTGGAGTCGCTGCAGACCTCGGCGCAGCTCACCACCGTGGTCGAGGTGGACGTCACCGCGATCTCGCGGCTGCGTGACTCGATCAAGGACGAGTTCGCCAAGCGTGAGGGCGTGAAGCTCTCGTTCATGCCGTTCTTCGCCAAGGCCTCGATCGACGCGCTGAAGGCGCACCCGTCCCTGAACGCGGCGATCGACACCGAGAAGGGCGAGGTCACCTACTTCGACCACGAGAACCTCGCGATCGCGGTGGACACCGAGAAGGGCCTGCTCACCCCGGTGATCAAGGACGCCGGCGACCTGTCGATCGCCGGGCTCGCCCGCAAGATCGCGGACGTCGCGGAGCGCACCCGGAGCAACAAGATCGGTCCGGACGACCTGTCCGGCGGCACGTTCACGCTGACCAACACCGGTAGCCGTGGCGCGCTGTTCGACACCCCGATCATCAACCAGCCGCAGGTCGCCATCCTCGGCACCGGCGCCGTGGTCAAGCGGGCCGTCGTGATCGACGACCCCAACCTCGGTGAGACGATCGCCGTCCGTCGGATGGTGTACCTCGCGCTGACCTACGACCACCGACTGGTCGACGGTGCGGACGCCGCGCGCTTCCTCAGCGACGTGAAGGCTCGCCTGGAGGCCGCACAGTTCGACGTGTGATCGTCGGTTACGACATCAGGACGCCCGCTGCCCGTCGGCAGCGGGCGTCCTGCGTTGTGGGGGAGCCGGTCCGACGCCCCTGCTGCCCCACGACCAGGAGGCCGTGCCGGACGGATTCGGCCCGCTGGAAGGCCCGAAGGCGGCCGCGCTCCGGTGGTAGTGCTCGCGGCAGCGGTCTGCCCCGACGCCTGCTCGGCTCGGACGTGCCTGCCTGCGGCCTCGGTGTCCTCGGCCGCGTTGCGCGCCGTCGACCCGACAGTGCTGCCGGCAGTGGACCCGGTGGCGGCTCCGGCCCCGTGGGCGTACGGGACGGTGTGGTCGCAGTCTGCGCGTGCCGTCCATGCATCCGACTCTCCCAGCCGGCACCGACACTCTTGGACCCCGTGGACATCCCGAATCCCCTTGTGTGGAAAGGGATTCCGCACACCCCTGCGCGAGCGGAACCAGGCGGCTCACCGAGACGGTGGGCAGGTCCGACGTACCCGCCGCAGGACACCACTCGACGCGGCGTTCGACGAGTGGGCGGGGTCAGGGCAGGGCGGGGAGGCGGTGCAGGAACTCACCCTGAGAACCCGCCAGCCGCACCCCCGACAGCGGCAGCGGCGTGAACCAGCAGCGGAACAGCATCCCCTCGTCCTCCCCCGCGC
>DATIBI010000225.1:0-23112 GCA_035457605.1 Nocardioidaceae bacterium | reverse complement strand
CAGGGTGGGGTTGTTCCCGCCGCTGACGACCACCACCACGGTCCCGCCGGGGTGCACGTCGACCTTGCCTGCCATCAGCGCCGCCAGCGCCACGGAGGCGCCCGGCTCGGCGAGCACGCGTACCCGGTCCCACATGAACCGCCGCGCGGCCAGCAGCTCGTCCTCGCCCACCAGGACGGAGGTGACGCCGTCGCGCGACGCGGTCGCGAACGCGATCTCCCCGATCTGCGGTGGGCCGAGCGAGTCGGCGGCCGCACCGGCTGAGTCCTGGCGCACCGGGTGGCCCGCCTCGACGGCGGCGTTCAGGTGCCGGCACAGCGCGCTCTCGACCGGCTGCACGCGCAGCTGCGAGCCGACGGCCGCGGACACCCCGGAGAACAGTCCTCCTCCCCCGCAGCCGAGGAGGACCAGGTCGGCATCGGGCGCCTGCTCGCGCAGCTCCAGGCCCAGCGTGCCCGCGCCGCACACGGTCTCGAAGGTGTCGTAGGGATGCACCACGGGGATCCCGTGCTCCTGGCTGAAGGCGTGGCAGGCGTCCAGCGCCTCGCCGACGTGGCCCTCGACCAGGTGCAGGTTCGCGCCGTACTCCCGGATCCGGTCGAGCTTGGCGGGCGTCGAGGTCCCCGGGACGAACACGTCGGCGACCAGCCCGGCGCGCTGGGCCGCCCAGGCCACCGCGGCGCCGTGGTTGCCGCCCGAGGCCGCCGCCACGCGGCCGAGGCCGGTGTCGAGGGACATCACCGAGTTCAGCGCACCGCGCGCCTTGAACGAGCCGGTGTGCTGGAGCAGCTCGAGCTTGAGCACCACCCGGACCGGGACGCCGACCTCGTCGGCGTGCAAGGTGAGCACCGGCGTGTGCCGCACCTTCTCCCCCAGCCTGGCGGCTGCGCTCTCGACGTCCGAGCGCGCGGGCAGGCGCACGCTCACCGGGACGTCTTCTCCGCCGGACGGTCCGCGGCGGTGGCGCGCCACGCCCGCCACCCCAGTCGACCGAGCACGGCGGCGATGGCGAGGTTGACCACGATCAGCACGATGTGGGCGACGTAGTAGCCCGTGGGCCGCTCCTCGCCCGACGCGGCCGCCTCGGCGAGGTTCTTGGCGAAGTTGGCGTAGCTGACCAGGTTCCACACCGCGATCGCGAGGAACAGGACTGCGTGCTTGCGTTCGAGCTTCACACCCCCATCCTCTCAACCCTCCGGGCGGACGCTGCGCCGGGCCACCGCCGCGGCAGCGACGATCCCCGCCACCGCGCCGACGGCGGCCAGGGCGCGGACCCGGGTGCTCTCCTCCTCCCGCTCCTGGTCGTCCAGGGTGCGTGCCGGCGCCGGGGGTACGACGACCAGCGGCTCCGGCTCGGCCATCGCCTCACCGGCGTCGACCACGACGTCGGACAGCCGCTCGTGGAGCGGCGAGGTGTAGGCCCAGGCCGCGCCGTACATCACCAGCCGGCTGAAGTAGTTGATCCACACCAGCAGGATCAGCGCCACGCCGAAGGCCTGGAACGCCGGCTGGTCCTTGGTGAGGCCGATCAGGACACCGGCCAGGCCCTTGAGCAGCTCGAACCCGACGGCGCCGAGCAGCGCGCCGTGCAGCAGGGCGCGCTTGGGCAGCTGCGGACGGGCGAGCAGGTGGAACATCGCGAGCAGCAGCAGGGTCGCCGACGCGACGCCGAGCGCGTGGGTGACGACCCACAGCACCGCAGTCGCGAGGAGACTGCCCTCCAGCCCGAGCCAGCCCAAGATGACCTCGGAGAACCAGCGGGTGGCGCCGGACAGGGTCACCGACGTCAGCAGGGTCACCCCGATCACGACCAGCACCATCAGGTCCCGCGTCTTGCCGGCGACGAAACCCGGCTGCTCGCGCTGCGGCATCCGGAACATCGCCTCCAGCGCCTGCCGCAGGCCGGACAGCCAGCCGAGGCCCGAGTAGAGCACGCCGACCAGACCGATCAGGCCGGCGATTCCGGCGTTGGCCCGGAAGGTCTCGAGCCGGATCTCGCCGTCGTCGTCGCCGATCATGTGCGGGAACAGCTGGTCGACGGTCTTGGTCAGCGCCACCTCGACGTCGGGCACGACGTTGGCGACCCAGCCGACGACGAAGAACCCGAGCGCCAGGATCGGGAAGAACGACAGGAAGCCGAAGAAGGTGACCGCACCGGCCTGCTGGTTCCCGTTGACCTCGCCGTAGTGCTTGACCATGGCCACTACGTGCTCCACCAGGGGACGCCGTTCACGGACCTCGGCGACCCGGTCGCTGGCGCGTTCCTTGAGAGAGGCCATGGTGCTCCATTACCCAGGCGCTCCCGGTTCACCCGCTCCGGGCGCTACGCACCGTCCGCGCGCCCGGTCAGCGCGAAGCTCCGGGTCGGCTGCCAGCCCTTGTCGGGGTCGTGGACGTAGAGCCAGAAGTGGTCGGCGTCGAACTGGCACTCGAAGCCGCTCAGCTCGTCGAACGCCTGGTCGAGCAACGGGTCCTCGAGGTCGTGAGCGACGGTGACGTGCGGGTGGTAGGGGAACGCCAGCTCCGCCTCGAGCGGGCCACGGCGCACCGAGAACGCGAGCTGCTCGCACTGGGAGATGCCCCGCACCACCACCACGAACACCACCGGGGAGACCGGGCGGAAGGTACCGGTCCCGCGCAGGTGGATCCGGAAGGCGGCGTTCTGCGCCGCCGCCTGGGCCAGGTGCTCCTCGACGCCGGGCAGGTCGTCGGGGTCGACCTCGAAGGGAGGCATCAGGGTGATGTGCGTCGGGATGCCGTAGGCCATCTCGTCACCCAGGGACGCGCGGTAGTCCTGCAGCTGGGCGCCCCACGGCTCGGGGACGGCTAGGGCCACTCCGATCGTCGTCACTTGCCCGACCCTACCGAGCGACCGGAACGAAGCCGATACGGTCGTAGACGTCGGCCAGGGTCTTCTCGGCGACGGCGTTGGCCCGGTCGGCGCCCGAACGGAGCACCGCGTCGAGCTCCGCGTGGTCCTCGAGCAGCTCCAGGGTCCTGTTGCGGAACGGGGTGACGAACTCGACCACGACGTCGGCGAGGTCCTTCTTGAAGTCGCCGTAGCCCCGCCCGTCGTACTCCTTCTCCAGCTCCTCGATGCTGCGCCCGGTCAGCGCCGAGTAGATCGTGAGCAGGTTGGAGATGCCGGGCTTGTTCTCCTCGTCGAAGCGGACCTCGGTGCCGGAGTCGGTGACCGCGGACCGGATCTTCTTCGCCGAGACCTTCGGGTCGTCGAGCATCTCGATGATCCCGGCCGGCGACGACGCCGACTTCGACATCTTCGAGGTGGGGTCCTGCAGGTCGAGGATCTTCGCGGTGGCCTCGAGGATGTAGGGCTCGGGGAGCCGGAAGGTCTTCTTGTAGCGGTGGTTGAACCGACCGGCGAGGTCGCGGGTGAGCTCGAGGTGCTGGCGCTGGTCCTCCCCCACCGGGACGTGCAGCGGCCGGTAGAGCAGGATGTCCGCGGCCTGCAGCACCGGGTAGGTGAACAGCCCGACCGACGCCTGGCCCTCGCCGCCCTTCGCGGACTTGTCCTTGAACTGCGTCATCCGCCGCGCCTCGCCGAACCCGGTCAGGCACTGCAGCACCCAGCCGAGCTGGGCGTGCGCGGGGACGTGCGACTGCACGAAGATCGCGGAGCGCTCCGGGTCGATGCCCATCGCGAGCAGCTGGGCGGCGGCACGGCGGCACCGGTCCCGCAGCTGCTTGGGGTTCTGCTCGACGGTGATCGCGTGCAGGTCGGCGATGAAGAAGAACGCGTCGTGGTCGTCCTGGAGGTGCACCCACTGCCGCAGGGCGCCGAGGAAGTTGCCGAAGTGGAACGAGTCGGCGGTCGGCTGGATCCCGGACAGGACCCGGGGGCGCGCCGTCGGCGCGGTGGACTGTGCGGCCTCAGACATGGGGTGCATTCTGTCAGGCAGCGCAGTGCGATGACACTCGGGGACAGGGCATGGGACGGCCCACGAGAGCACGGGGCGCCGTTGCGCCGACGGGAGCGCTGACTCAGCCCGCGTGCTCGGAGGTGACCTCGGGCTGCGCGTCCTGCGCGGCCGCCTCGGCCTCAGGGCTGAGCACGACCGGCGGGGGTACGACGGTCACCAGCACGCGCGAGACCCGGCGCCCCTCGACCTCGCGCACGATGAGCCGGTGGTCCTCGAAGTCGCACGCGTCACCGACCTCGGGCACCCGGCCGAGTCGCGCCATGATGTAGCCGGCCACGGTCTCGTAGGGGCCCTCGGGCAGCTCGACCCCGGTCTCGTCCTCGAAGTCGTCGAGGTTCAGCAGCCCGTCGACCTCCACGTCACCACCGCGGTGGTGCGTGGTCTCGGGCTCCTCGACGTCGTACTCGTCCTTGATGTCACCCACGAGCTCCTCGACGAGGTCCTCCATGGTGACGATCCCCGCGGTGCCGCCGTACTCGTCGGCGACGATCGCGAGGTGGGTGCCCTCCCGGCGCATGTCCGCCAGCGCCGCGAGCAGCGGCCGGGTCCACGGCAGGACCAGGGTGTCGCGGGCGAGCTCGCCCACCCGCACCGACCGGTTGGCCATCTCGGGGTCGAGCAGGTCACGCACATGGACGAAGCCGATGACGTCGTCGGCAGAGCCCCGGATCACCGGGTAGCGGGAGTGCGGCTGCGCGAGCGCGTCCTTGGCCGCGCGGTAGACCGGGGTGGAGGCGTCGAGGAAGTCGACCTCGGTCCGCGGGATCATCACCTCGCGGATCTGCCGGTCTCCTGCCTCGAAGACGTCCTCGACGATCCGGCGCTCCTCCTCGCCGAGGGTCTCGTGCTGGTTGACCAGCTCGCGGAGCTCCTCGTCGCTCATCTGCTCGGTCCGGGCGTGCGGGTCGCCGCCGAGCAGGCGGACGACGGCGTTCGTGGACATCGAGAGCAGCCAGATCACCGGGCGGGAGACCTTGGAGATCTTGTCGATCATCGGGCCCAGCGCCAGGGCCACGCTCTCCGCGCGCTGCAGGGCGAGCCGCTTCGGGGCAAGCTCGCCCAGGACCAGGGACAGGTAGGAGATCGCGACCGTCACCAGCACCAGGGCCAGCGGGGCGGCGAGGCCCGGGGGCACGCCCCATCCCTCGAGCACCGGCTGGAGGTCACCCGAGAGAGTGGCGCCACCGAAGGCGGCCGACAGGAAGCCGGCCAGGGTGACACCGACCTGCACGGCGGCGAGGAATCGGTTCGGGTCCTCGTTGAGCTCGGCCACGGTGCGACCGCGCTTGCCGCGCGAGGCGAGCGCACGGGCCTGACTGTCGCGGAGCGAGACGAGCGCGATCTCAGCGGCGGCGAAAAGACCGCCGATGAGGACGAAGACCACGACAAGCCCGATGTTCGCGAGCGTGCCGCTCATGGTCTTTGACCTTCATCCATGGCCATGAGGATAAGGGTTTGCGGGTGCCGACGTTAACCGGCAGGGTTCGGCCATGAAGTTCCCGTCCGACGTCCCCACCCTCACCGACGGCACGGTGACCCTGCGCGCGCACCGCATCGAGGACGCCGAGGCCGTCTACGAGCAGTGCCAGGACCCGCTGAGCCAGGAGTGGACCACGGTCCCGGTCCCCTACGACCGCGACGACGCCAAGCGCTTCGTCCGCGAGATCGTCCCCGGCGGCTGGCACGACGACACCGAGTGGTCGTTCGCGGTGGAGGCCTGCGACGACGACGGGGTGCCGAGGTTCGGCGGGACCGTGTCGCTGCGCAACGAGCAGGAGGGTCGCGCGGAGGTCGCCTTCGGGTCGCACCCGTGGGTGCGTGGGCGCGGGGTGATGGCCCGCGCGCTCGAGCTGCTGCTGGCCTGGGGGTTCGAGGAGCGCGGCCTGCGCACGGTGATCTGGTGGGCCAACCGGGGCAACTGGGCCTCGCGCAAGCTGGCCTGGCGGCTCGGGTTCTCCTTCGACGGGGAGCTGCGGCAGTGGCTGCCCCAGCGCGGTGAGCTCCGCGACGGCTGGGTGGGGGTGCTGCTGGCCGGCGACGAGCGGGTCCCGCGCGGCCCGTGGTACGACGTGCCGCGGATCGTCGGCGACCGGGTGGTCCTCCGGGCGCACCGACCGGACGACGTGCCCCGGATCGTCGAGGCCGGGGCCGACGCGCGGGCGCACCACTGGCTGTCGCTGCCTAGCCCCTACACCGAGGAGACCGCGCGCGCGTTCCTGGCCAGCGGGCTCGAGCGGCGCGCCACCGGCAAGGAGATCCGCTGGGTGGTCGCCGACCCGGGGAGCGACGAGCTGCTGGCGAACATCACGCTGACGCGGATCAAGCCCGGCGAGGACGCCGAGATCGGCTACTGGACCCACCCTGACGCACGCGGGCGCGGCGTGATGACCGAGGCGACCCGGCTGGTCGTGCGGCACGCCTTCATCCCGGTCGAGGACGGCGGGATGGGCCTGCACCGGGTCGGCATCGAGGCGGCCGAGGGCAACGCGGCGTCGCGGCACGTGATCGCGGCCAACGGGTTCACCGAGACCGGCCGCAAGCGCCGCGACCACCGGCTCGGCGACGGGTCGCTCACCGACACGATCACCTACGACCTGCTCGTCTCCGAGTGGGCCGGATGAGGCAGCCGGGTCGGGCTCAGGCGTCCAGCACGGCTCCGGGCCGCCCGACCACCGGCGGCTGGTCGCTCCACGGGAAGTTGATCCAGCGGTCGGTGCGCCGCCACACGTAGTCGCACTTCACCAGCGAGCGCGGCTTCTCGTAGATCACCGCGGTGCGCACCTCGGCGACCTTGCCGGCGACGAAGTCCTGCACCGAGCGCAGGGTGTGGCCGGTGTCCGCGACGTCGTCGGCGACCAGGATCCGGGCGTCGTGCAGGTCGACGAAGTCCGGGGCCGGCGGCAGGATCCGCGGCACCTCGAGCCGCTCGTCGACGCCGGTGTAGAACTCCACGTTCATCGTGTAGGTGTTCTTCACCCCCAGCGCGTAGCCGAGCGCCCCGCCGATCAGCAGCCCTCCCCGGGCGATCGAGAGGATCATGTCGGGGACGAAGTCGTCGGCGATCCGCTGCGCCAGCTCGCGGGTCGCCTCACCGAAGGCGTTCCAGGTCAGGATCTCGCGGTCGTCGTTCACCCTCGGGAGACTAGCGAGGGCTCCCGGACCGTCGTACGCCGGTGCAGCACCGCCGAGACCAGCAGCACCGCCAGCCCCGCCGCCGAGAGCGCGGCGCCCACCCAGGAGGTCGCGGTGTAGCCGAACCCGGCCGCGATCACGACGCCGCCGAGCCAGGCGCCGAGCGCGTTCGCGGCGTTGAGCGAGGCGTGGTTCATCGCGGCCCCGAGGGTCTGCGCGTCGCCGGCGACCTGCATCAGCCGCATCTGCAGGTTGACCACGAGCACCGAGCCGACCGCGGCCACGGTGAACACGGTCGCCACCGCGAGCACCGGCTGGTAGGCGGTCACCGAGAACAGCGCCAGCGTCGCGCCCATCGCGACCGAGGAGGCCAGCAGCGACCGGAAGATCGACCAGTCCGCCAGGTGCCCGCCGAGCACCGTGCCGAGCGCACCCCCGATGCCGAACGCGAGCAGGAAGACGGGCACCGCCGAGGGGCCGAGCCCGGTGACGTCGGTGACCGTGGGCGCGATGTAGGAGTACATCGCGAACATGCCGCCGAAGCCGACCGCGCCGACCAGCAGGGTGAGCCACACCTGCGGGCGGGCGAACGCGCCGAGCTCCTTGCGGCCGGTCGCCGCCGGGTCGGCAGGGGACCGCGGCACGAACAGGGTCACCAGCGCCACCGTGAGCAGACCGAGCCCGGTCACCGCCCAGTACGCCGACCGCCAGCCCAGGGTCTGCCCCATCCACGTGGCCGCGGGCACGCCCACCACGTTCGCGATCGCCAGGCCGAGCATCACCTGGCTCACCGCGCGACCGCGGCGGCCCGGCTCGACGAGCGAGGCAGCCACCAGCGAGGCGACGCCGAAGTACGCGCCGTGCGGCAGCCCGGACACGAAGCGGGCGAGGGTGAGCGCCTCGTAGCCGATCGCCAGGGCGCTGCCGGCGTTGCCCAGCGCGAACGCGGCCATCAGCGCCAGCAGCAGGCCGCGGCGCGGCAGCCGGGCCCCGAAGATCGCGATCACCGGCGCGCCGACCACCACCCCGAGCGCGTAGGCGGAGATCACGTGGCCCGCCGCCGGGATGGACACGTCGACACCGGTCGCGATCTCGGGCAGCAGGCCCATGGTCACGAACTCGGTGGTGCCGATCGCGAAGCCGCCCATGGCCAGGGCCAGGGTGGCGAGGGCGACGTGGCGGGTGGGGGTGCGGGAGGAACGGGTGGAAGGCGCAGTGGTCGTCAAGGCGGAGTCCTCGGGCAGGAGTCGTGCGGGAAGGCGGCTGACGGCGTACGCAGCGCTACACAGGAGACAAGGGGTGATGCCCGTGCGGTATTCCGCCGACGCCAGGATGTGGACGTGATTGCGGCCACGGACACCACCCGGCTCCCGGCGCGCCGACGGGCCCGGGCCGGCGTACCCGCCCGGGTCAGCCGAGCACCGACCAGGCGCGCCGCTCCACGTTGTCCCAGCGCCGGCAGTCCACCGCGCTGCCCTCAAGCGGCCGCGCCCCACCGAGCACCTCCAGGCACCGGCCGACCTGCGCGGCGTCCAGCCCCCTGGCCAGGGTGACGTGCGGTGTCCACCGGCCCGGCTCCGTCAGCGGGTCGCCGTCGCCGGAGCGCCCGAGCGCGTCGGCGACCGCGGCGTGCAGGGTCAGCAGCGGGACGTCGACGACGAGCAGCAGGACGAGCACGTAGCGGTGCCGGCCGAACACGGCCGTCGCGCCGAGCCGCACCGGTAGGGGCAGCACGCGGGCGACCTCGGCCAGCCGCGGCTCGGTGGCCGGGTCGACCTGCTCGCGGACCGCGAGGGTGACGTGCGGGGCGTTCGTGGCGCCGGCGTGCCGGGCCTGGCTGGGCAGCCCCGCCTCGGCGAGCATCCGCCACTGTTCCCGGACCCGGGCGTCGAGGGCGGGGTCGAGCAGCAGCTCCACCGACTGCATCCGTGCCTCCCTCCCCGGCCTGGGTGGAAGCGACGCTACAACGCAGAAGTGGTCACGGACGACAGCGCGGCGGCGGTCCGCCGGTGTCGTCCGTGACCACTTTCAGGTCAGTCGGACGGGCAGGTGCTCAGTCCAGGGACGCGAGCGCCTCGTTGAACGTCTTCGACGGGCGCATCACCGCGGCCGCCTTCTCCGCGTCGGGGCGGTAGTAGCCACCGATGTCGACCGGGGAGCCCTGCACCGACAACAGCTCCTCGCCGATGGTGGCCTCCTCGGCGGCCAGCGTCTCGGCCAGGCTCGCGAACGAGCTCGCCAGGTCCGCGTCCTCGGACTGCGAGGCCAGCTCCTGCGCCCAGAACAGGGCCAGGTAGAAGTGGCTGCCGCGGTTGTCGATCTCCCCGACCTTGCGGCTCGGGGACTTGTTCTCGTTCAGGAAGCGGCCGGTGGCCCGGTCCAGCGTGTCCGCGAGGATCTGCGCGCGGGCGTTGCCGGTGCTCTGCGCGAGGTGCTCGAAGCTCACCGCGAGCGCGAGGAACTCACCGAGGCTGTCCCAGCGCAGGTGGTTCTCCTTCACCAGCTGCTGCACGTGCTTGGGCGCGGAGCCGCCGGCGCCGGTCTCGAACAGGCCGCCGCCGTTGATCAGCGGCACCACCGAGAGCATCTTGGCGCTGGTGCCGAGCTCGAGGATCGGGAACAGGTCGGTCAGGTAGTCACGCAGCACGTTGCCGGTGACCGAGATGGTGTCCTCGCCCCTGCGGATCCGCTCGAGGGAGAACGCCATCGCGTCGACCGGGGCCATGATCTCGATCTGCAGGCCGCCCTCACGGATCTCGGCGTCGTGCTCGGTGAGGTACTCGCGCACCTTGGCGATCAGGTTCGCGTCGTGCGCGCGGCTCTCGTCGAGCCAGAACACCGCGGGGGCGCCGGTGGCGCGGGCCCGGGTGACGGCCAGCTTGACCCAGTCGCGGACCGGCACGTCCTTGGTCTGGCACATCCGCCAGATGTCGCCGGCGCTGACCGTGTGCTCGAGCACCACGTTGCCGGCCCCGTCGACGACGCGGACCGTGCCGGTGGTGGGGATCTCGAAGGTCTTGTCGTGGCTGCCGTACTCCTCGGCCGCCTGCGCCATCAGGCCGACGTTGGGCACGGTGCCCATGGTGGCCGGGTCGAAGGCGCCGTTCGCGCGGCAGTCGTCGATGACGACCTGGTAGATGCCGGCGTAGCTGCTGTCGGGGATCACCGCGAGGGTGTCGGCCTCCTGGCCGTCCGGGCCCCACATGTGGCCGGAGGTGCGGATCATCGCGGGCATCGAGGCGTCCACGATCACGTCGCTGGGGACGTGCAGGTTGGTGATGCCCTTGTCGGAGTCGACCATCGCGAGCGCCGGACCCTGCTCCAGGCCCTTCTGCACGGTGGCCTTGATCGCCTCGCCGTCGGGCAGGGACTCGGCGCCCTTGAGGATCGCGCCCAGGCCGTCGTTCGGGCTCAGCCCGGCTGCCGCGAGGGCGTCGCCGTGCTCGGCGAACAGCTCGGGCAGGAACGCGCGCACGACGTGGCCGAAGATGATCGGGTCCGAGACCTTCATCATCGTCGCCTTGAGGTGCACCGAGAACAGCACGCCCTCGGCCTTGGCCCGCTCCACCTGGGTGGCGAGGAACTCGCGGAGCGCCGCGACCCGCATGACGGTGGAGTCGACGACCTCGCCGGCGAGCACCGGGACCGAGTCGCGGAGGACCGTGGTGGTGCCGTCGTCACCGACGAGCTCGATGCGCAGCGAGCCGTCGGCGTCCATCACGGCGGACTTCTCGTTGGAGCGGAAGTCGTCGGCGCCCATGTGCGCGACGTTGGTCTTGGAGTCCGCGGACCACGCGCCCATCGAGTGCGGGTGCTTGCGGGCGTACTGCTTGACCGAGGCGGGCGCGCGACGGTCGGAGTTGCCCTCGCGGAGCACCGGGTTCACGGCGCTGCCCTTGACCTTGTCGTAGCGGGCGCGGGCGTCGCGCTCCTCGTCGGTCTTCGGGTCGTCGGGGTAGTCGGGCAGGTCGAAGCCCTGGGACTGCAGCTCGGCGATGGCGGCCTTGAGCTGCGGGATCGAGGCGCTGATGTTCGGCAGCTTGATGATGTTGGCCTCGGGCTTCTTCGCCAGCTCGCCGAGCTCGGCCAGGGCGTCGCCGATCCGCTGGTCGTCGCTCAGCCGCTCGGGGAAGCTCGCGATGATGCGGCCGGCGAGCGAGATGTCGCGCGACTCCACCGACACGCCTGCGGTCGCCGCGTAGGCGCGGATGACCGGCAGCAGCGAGTACGTGGCCAGCAGGGGCGCTTCGTCTGTGTGCGTGTAGATGATCTTCGAGTCCGTCACCAGGGCTCCGTTCCGACTTCTGGGATTTTTCTTGACGTCAAGATATCTCACCTGGGCCGCTGAGCGGCCGGCACCCCCATCCTGCACGCTCGGCCACGCCGGGGCGAGGGGCGTCCGGTTCCGGCCGCCCCTCGCCGGGTCGCGCGGGTGTCAGTCGCGGACGCTGACGGTGTATCCGTCCAGACCGGACACGGCGACCGCACCGTCGGCGGCCACCTCGACGGCGAAGGTGCTCTCGCCTGCGCGCAGGCCCTCGAGGCGGAAGGCGCCGAGCCTGCCGCTCACCCGGCGCGGGTGGCTGACGGTGCGCCCGGGGGCGTCGACGCGGACCCCCGTCACCGCGACCAGGCAGGCCAGCGGAGCCGCCGCCGCCCAGGCCTGAGGACGGCACGCGGCCGGGTAGGCGCTCGGGAACGGCACGTCCTCGGCGGAGTCCCCGCCGTAGAGCTCGGGCAGGCGGTAGTCGAAGCCCTCGGCGGCTGCGACCACGCCGGCGGTCAGCTCGGCCGCGCCGTCGTGCAGCCCCTCGGCCGCGAGCCCCATCACCGCGACCGCGGTGTCGTGCGGCCAGACGGTGCCGCCGTGGTAGCTCAGCCGCGAGAAGCGGGGCGAGGAACGGGTCAGCGTGCGCAGCCCGAAGCCCGAGCTCAGGTCCGGCGAGAGCAGCCGGGCCGCCACCAGCCGGGCCTGGGGTACGTCGACGAGCCCGGTGCCGAGCAGGTGGCCCATGTTCGAGGCCACGGAGTCGACCCGGACCCCGGCACCGTCGAGCGCGACGGCAGGGAACGCGCCCGCCGGGTCCTCGACCCAGAACTGCTCGCCGAACCGGTCCTTGAGCGCGTCGGCCCAGGCCCGCAGACCGGCGGGCGGCTGCACGCCGAGCTCCTCGAGCAGGTCGGCCCCGACCACCGCGGCCTGGTAGGCGTAGGCCTGTACCTCGCTCAGCGCGATCGGCGCGTCGGCGAGCCTGCCGTCGGCGAACTGGATCGAGTCGTGGCTGTCCTTCCAGCCCTGGTTGGACAGGCCGTGCCCGGAGTGGTCGATGTAGCGCAGCCAGCCCGACTCCTCCGACTGCCGCACAAGCCACTCCAGGCAGCCGCGTGCGGCGGGGAGCAGCTCCTCGACCTCGGCCCGGTCGGCGCCCCAGCGCCACGCCTCGGCGAGCAGCACGACGAACAGGGGCGTGGCGTCGACGGTGCCGTAGTACAGCGGCGGCAGCGACATGTCCCCGAGCTCGAGCCGGCCGCTGCGCACCTCGTGCAGGATCTTGCCGGGCTGCTCCTCGGTCTCCGGGTCGTCGACCCGGCCCTGTCGGCGGGCCAGCGTGCGCAGCGTGGACAGGGCGAGGTCGGTGCCGAACGGCAGCAGCATCCGCGCCGCCCACAGCGAGTCGCGGCCGAAGAGGGTGAAGAACCACGGGCTGCCGGCGGCCAGGAACTGGTCGTCCGCGCCGTCGGCGGTGTCGCGCAGCAGCAGCCCGGCCAGGTCGTCGAGGCTGCGCGCGGCCAGCCGGGTGATCCTGCGGTCGTCGGCGGTCACCGTCGGCGTGCCCCACGGCGCGGCTCCGCCGGGCTCGAACAGCCGGGAGGTCTCCGCGGTCCGGGTGAACCGGACGGTCGCGGTGAAGCTCTCGCCGGTGCCCAGCGCGACGTCCCAGACCAGCCGGCCCGCGTCGGGCTCCACGGCGTCGGCCGCGGGCTGCGGGCCGGCGACCACCTCGCCCGCGGGCCCGGTCCAGCGCAGCCCGTCCCCGTCGCGCTGCGCCGGCAGCTGCCCGGGGACGGCCCCCTGCTTCACCTGGGTCATCGGCGTCATGTCCGCACCGCAGGTCAGCACGAGCCTCATCCGCACCGGGGTCTGCGCCGAGGAGGACACCACGAGCCGCTCCTCCAGCCCCTCGGCATCGAGGCTGCGACGACGGTCCACGAACACGGTCGGGTCGGCGTGCTCGTCACCGAAGCCGCGGGCGAGATATGTGAAGTCGGCGTGGGCGGCGTCCGGCCACGCCGAGCGCACCAGGTCCAGCCCGCTGCCCTCCACGCCGACCTGCACGACGTTGACCAGGCGGACGTCGTCGGCGAACCAGCCCGCCACCCCGCTGCCGGGGATCTGGCCGTCCTCCCGGGAGAGCACCAGCGCGGGGGCCGCGACGTTGGAGATCAGGTCGTGCAGCAGCGGCTGCAACGGGCGGTCTGCCCCGGTCTGGGGTGTTGACACGGTCGATGTCTGGTGAATACGTTCCGTCACGACACGTGATTTTAACGTTAATACAGACCGGGTCAATGCCGGTCCACCAGCAGGAGAGGGGGTGCGTCGATGGGCGGCCGACGTGAGCAGCGGGCCGTGACGCTCGGCGACGTGGCGGCCGAGGCCGGGGTCTCCCTGCAGACGGTGTCCAACGCGATCAACGCCCCGCACCGGCTCGCACCCGCCACCCTGGCCCGGACCCTGGCCGCCATCGAGGCGCTCGGCTACAAGCCGAACCGGGCCGCCCGCTCCCTGCGCAACCAGCGCTCCCGCCTGATCGGGGTCAAGGTCGAGCCGGCCCGCGCCGATCACGCCGACCTCCTGCACGACCAGTTCCTGCACGCGCTATCGGTCAGCGCGGCCGAGCGCGGCTACCACCTGATCCTGTGCTCGGCGGCCGACGAGCGGGAGGAGCTCGCGGTCTACGACGAGCTGCTCCGCACCACCGCGGTGGAGGCGTTCGTGCTCGCCGCCACCCATCGCGACGACCCGCGCAACGCCTGGCTGCGCGAGCGCGGCGTGGTGTTCGCGACCTTCGGGCGGTCCTGGGACGGCGACGACGAGACGATCTGGGTCGACGTCGACGGGCACGCCGGCACCGAGGCCGTCGTCGAGCACCTGGTCGCCCTCGGCCACCGCCGGATCGGCTACCTGGGCTGGGGCGAGGACTCCGACGTCGGCCGGGACCGTCGCCGGGGCTGGCTGGACGCCTGCCGTGCGCACGGGCTCCCCACCCGCGGCCTCGAGGCGCAGAGCGACGACGACTTCGCGCTCGGTCAGGCCGCGGCGGGCAGGCTGCTCGACCGCTCCCCCCACCCCACCGCGGTCGTCTGCTCCAGCGACACCCTCGCCCTCGCCTGCGTGCGGGCGCTCGCCGCGCGCGGCCTGAGCGCGGGTGCGGACGTGTCGGTGTCCGGGTTCGACGACTCCCCCTCCTCCGCGCTCACCACCCCCGGCCTGACCACCGTGCGCCAGCCGCTGCACGAGGTCGCCCGGGCGCTGGTCGCCCATGTCGACACCGCCCTGACCGGTCAGCAGGCCGGTCCCCGCCACACGTTGCTGAGCCCGGCTCTCGTCCCTCGTGAGTCGACCGTTGCCCCTCCCCCCACCACGAAGGAGTCCTGATGCATCGACGTACCCCCGTCCTGCGGGCCACCGCGCTCGCCTCGACCCTGCTGCTCGCTGCCGCCTGCGGCAACGGGTTCTCCGAGGCCGGCGGCGGGGAGGGCGACGGCCCGACCTCGGCGGAGGGCACCGCGAAGCTGCGGATGCTGATCGCGTCCTCGGGCGACGCCGAGACCAAGACCGTCAACGAGGCCGTGGACGCGTGGGAGAAGGAGACCGGCAACCGGGTCACCGTCACGCTCGCCCAGGACATGACCACCGAGCTGTCGAAGACCTTCGCCAGCAACGACCCCTACGACCTGATGTACATCGACGCCGGACGGTTCGCCACCTACGCCGACACCGGCGCGCTGTACCCCTACGGTGACGAGGTGGAGGCCGCGGACGGGGTCTACGAGTCGCTGCGCGACACCTTCACCTACGACGACGAGCTGTACTGCCTGCCCAAGGACTTCTCCACGCTCGGCCTGGTGATCAACACCCGCATGTGGAAGGAGGCCGGGCTCACCGACCAGGACGTGCCCCAGGACTGGGACGAGCTGGCCGCGGTCGCCCGGAAGCTCACCACCGACGACCACGTCGGCATGTCCTTCGCCGCCTCCCGGGACCGGGTGAACGCGTTCATGGTCGGCGCGGGCGGCTGGCCGGTGAACGAGGACGGCACCGAGGCGACCGCGGACTCCCCCGAGAACGTCGAGGCCCTGACCTACCTGCAGCAGATGCTGCGCGACGGGTCCCTGGCCTGGTCCAGCGAGCTCGACACCGGGTGGGGCGGCGAGGCGTTCGGCACCGAGAAGGCCGCGATGACCGTGGAGGGCAACTGGATCCGCGGTGCGATGGCCGCCGACTACCCGGACGTGGACTACCAGGTCGCCGAGCTCCCCGAGGGCCCGGCCGGCCCGGGCTCGCTGCTGTTCACCCAGTGCTGGGGCGTGTCCGCCAAGAGCGACGCCCAGGCACAGGCCATCGACCTGATCGAGTCGCTCACCTCCCCCGAGCAGCAGATGCGGAACGCCGAGACGGTCGGCGTGATGCCCGCACTGGAGGCCTCCGGCGAGGAGTACGTCGAGAAGTACCCCGAGGACGCCGCGTTCGTCGCCGCCGGTGACTACGCCCGCGGTCCGATCTCGCTGCCCGACTTCGAGCCGGTCCTCGCCGACTTCGACTCCCAGCTCGCCGGCCTGGAGAAGGGCGACCCGGAGGCGATCCTGAAGTCCCTGCAGGACAACGCGTCTGCCGCGCTCGGGGGCTGAGCGTGGCGGTGATGACGGGGGCGCGCACGCGCCGCAGGGTCTCGCCGGGCGTGGACAACGCCGCCGGATGGATGTTCGTCAGCCCGATGGTGCTGGTACTCGGCCTGTTCCTGGTCCTGCCGATCCTCATGGCCGCGTGGGTGTCGCTGCTGGACTGGAACACCAACGAGGGCGACCCGTTCGCCGGTGCCGGTGAGTTCGTCGGCATGCAGAACTACCGGAACCTGCTGGTCGAGGACGGCCTGGCCCGCCAGGACTTCATGACCAGCATCCGCAACAACCTCTACTACGTCGCGTTCGTGGTGCCGACGCAGACCGCGCTCGCGCTGCTGCTCGCCACGCTGGTCAACGCCCGGCGGCTCAAGGGACGCGGCTTCTTCCGCACCGCGTTCTACTTCCCCTCGATCACCAGCTCGGTGGCGATCTCGATCGTGTTCGTCTACCTGTTCGTCAGCAACGGCGGGGTGAACAAGATCCTCGCCCTGCTCGGGCTGGCCGGCCCGGCCTGGCTCAACGACTCCCGGGGGGTGTTCCAGATCCTGCTCGACAAGGTCGGGCTGGTGGACATCGACGCCCCGCCGGCGTGGCTGGCCGACAGCAGCTTCCTCGGCCTGCCCTGGTGGGAGTGGCTGGCCGGGCCGTCGGTAGCGATGTCGGCGATCATGATCCTGGTGGTGTGGACGACCTCCGGCACGTTCATGCTGATGTTCGTCGCCGCGCTGCAGGACATCCCGGCGGAGATCGACGAGGCGGCGCTGATCGACGGTGCGGGCGCGTGGCAGAAGTTCCGTCACGTCACGCTGCCGCAGCTCAGGCCGGTCACCTTCCTGGTGCTCACCCTCGGCCTGATCTCCACCTGGCAGGTGTTCGACCAGATCCTGATCATGACCCAGGGCGGCCCGGAGAAGACCACGCTCTCGCCGGCCTACCTCAGCTACAGCGCGAGCTTCACCGGCCAGGACTGGGGCGGCGGCGCCGCGATCTCGTTCATCCTCTTCGGGATCATCCTCGCCCTGACGCTGCTGCAGCGCCGGGCGCTGCGCGGGAAGGAGTCGTCATGACCCGCACCAGACCGTGGCTGTACCTCCTGCTGGCCGTGATCGCCCTGGTGTACGTCGGACCGTTCGTGATCCAGGTCGCGACCTCGATGAAGACCAACGCCGACGCGGCGAACAACCCGCTGTCCCTCGTCCCGGACCCGGTCACCTTCGACGCGTTCCGGGAGATGCTCGGTCTCGGCGACACCCGCTACATCGACTTCCCGCGGTGGTTCGCCAACTCCGCGGTCGTCGCGGTCACCGTGACCGCGGGACGGGTGTTCTTCGACTCCCTGGCCGGCTACGCGCTGAGCCGGCTGGAGTTCGTCGGACGCCGGTTCCTGTTCCTGGCGGTGCTCGCGGTGATGGCGGTCCCCGGCGTCGTGCTGCTGATCCCGAAGTTCCTGGTGCTGCAGTACACCGGCCTCTACAACACCTACGCCGGGATGATCCTGCCGCTGGTCGTCGACGCGGCCGGGATCTTCATCATGAAGCAGTTCTTCGACAGCGTTCCGTACTCGGTGGAGGAGGCGGCCCGCATCGACGGCGCCAGCGTCTTCCGCACCTTCTGGTCGGTGGTGCTGCCGATGGCCAGACCGGCGCTGATCACGCTCACGATCCTCTCCTTCCAGGGGTCGTGGAACGAGTTCACGCACATGCTGGTGGCGACCGAGGGTCCGGAGCACCAGACCCTGACCACGGGGATGGCCGGGCTGTTCACCGGCTCGCTCGGCCAGGGCGAGCAGTTCCCGCTCAAGCTGGCCGTGGCGATGGTCGCCACCATCCCGGTGGCGGTGGTCTTCCTGGTGTTCCAGAGGCGGATCGTGGCCGGCGCGAACGAGGGCAGCGTGAAGGGCTGACGCAACCCCGTCCAGGCAGCAACCCCCGGACCGGGCGCCTCCCGCGCGCTGCTAGCGTCAGCAGCATCCCCGCGTGCGACCAGCGCGGGTGCGCCCCGTACAGACACCAAGGAGTCGTCGTGAGCAGTACCCCCGTCAAGGTGGCCGTCACCGGAGCCGCCGGCCAGATCGGCTACAGCCTGCTTTTCCGTATCGCCAGTGGTGCCCTGCTCGGCCCTGACACCCCCGTCGAGCTGCGGCTGCTCGAGATCACGCCCGCGCTCAAGGCGCTCGAGGGCGTCGTCATGGAGCTCGACGACTGCGCGTTCCCGACCCTGGCCAAGGTGGAGATCGGCGACGACGCGAACACCATCTTCGACGGCGCGAACCTCGCCCTGCTCGTCGGCGCCCGCCCGCGCACCAAGGGCATGGAGCGCGGCGACCTGCTCGAGGCCAACGGCGCGATCTTCACCGCGCAGGGCAAGGCGCTCAACGACCACGCCGCGGACGACATCCGCATCGGCGTGACCGGCAACCCTGCCAACACCAACGCGCTGATCGCGATGACCAACGCGCCGGACATCCCGCAGGAGCGGTTCTCCGCGCTCACCCGTCTCGACCACAACCGGGCCATCTCGCAGCTGGCCGCGAAGACCGGCGCGAGCGTCACCGACATCAAGAAGATGACGATCTGGGGCAACCACTCCGCGACCCAGTACCCCGACGTCTTCCACGCCGAGATCGCCGGTAAGAACGCCGCCGAGGTGGTCGGCGACCAGGCCTGGATCGAGAACGAGTTCATCCCGACCGTCGCCAAGCGCGGCGCGGCGATCATCGAGGCGCGTGGCTCGTCCTCCGCGGCCAGCGCGGCCTCGGCCACCATCGACGCGGCCCGCGACTGGCTCACGGGCAGCGCCGAGGGCGACTGGGTGTCCATGGCCGTGGTCTCCGACGGCTCCTACGGCGGTCCCGAGGGCCTCATCTCCTCGTTCCCGGTGACCACCCGGGACGGCAGCTGGGAGATCGTCCAGGGCCTGGACATCGACGACTTCTCGCGCGGCAAGATCGACGCGAGCACCGCCGAGCTCGCCGAGGAGCGCGACGCGGTCAAGCAGCTCGGCCTGATCTGACCGCCCGGCACACGTAGTCGCCCCGAACGGGGCGCATCCGTCCACAACGGGCACGGATGCGCCCCGTTCGTCGTGTTCCGGGAACCTGGACCTCCCCACGAGGGCCGGAGTGCGCTTAGTGTGGCCGCGTGGGCGGGCTGAAGGTGCTCGAGCGGGCTCAGGGTCTCGGTTCCGGTGACCATGCGTCCTGGGCCTACGCCACCCCGGCCGCGTTCCACGAGGCGGTGACCGACTACCTCGCGGACGGCGCGGAGCGGGGAGAGCGCCTGGTCTACGTGGGCTCCGCGCGGACCGGTGAGCTGGCCGACCACCTCGCGGGCATGCCCGAGCGGGACCGGCTCCTCGACGACGGCCGGCTGACCCTGTACCCGCTGGAGGCGCTCTACACGGTCGACGAGCCGCTCGACCCCCACGTCCAGGTCGGGGTCTTCCACGGCGAGGCCGCGCAGGCGCTGGCCGACGGCTTCGCCGGGTTGCGGGTGGCCGGTGACATCACCGAGCTCGCGCAGGACCCGGCCCTCCTCCCCCAGCTGCTGGAGTACGAGCTGGCCGTGGACGCGATGCTGCTCGCCAACACCGCGGTCGGTCTCTGCGGGTTCGACGTGAGCCGGGTCGGTGCCCGCTGGACGCAGATCTCGGCCCTGCACGTGCTGCAGCACACCGAGGTCTCGGAACCGATGTTCGCGGTGAACCTGCACTCCGACGCGGTCGAGGTCATCGGTGAGGTGGACATCTCGAACACCTCCGACCTGGAGCAGATCCTCCACGCGGTCTCGTCGGTCACCGACGGCCCGCTGGTCGTCCGGCTGCCCGACCTGGAGTTCATCGACGTCGCGGGCACCCGAGTCCTGGCCCGGTTCCAGCAGGGCATGTCCGCGGCGGGACGGTCGGTCGACTTCGAGGACCTCAGCCACGCCGCGCACCGGACCCTGCGCCTGTTCGGGCTCGCCGACGGGACTCGTCGATGACCACGACCGCGGCACCGGTCGGGCGCTGGACCGGCAAGCGGTTCGCGCACGAGGCGTTCCTGTTCGACACCGACGCGGCTGTCCACGACCGGGTGGTGCCGTTCGTCGAGGAGGGGCTGGCGCGCGAGGAGCCGGTGGTCGTGGTCGCCGGGGACCTGGTGCGCACGCTGCTCGCGGAGGCGCTCGGTGCGCGCACCGGCGAGCTGGAGGTCCTCGCCCCCGCGGAGTCGTTCTGGTTCGGCGGGCACGAGACGCTCGCGTCGTACCACGAGAGCATGCTGCCACTGCTCGCCGCGGGCGGGCCGTGGCGGCTCGTCGGGGAGCCGACCTGGCTGGCCACCCCGGGCGGAGCGGTGTGGAGCCGGTTCGAGGCGGTCGCGAACGAGGCCTTCGCCGCCTACCCGTACTACAGCCTGTGCCTGCACGACCGGCGCCGGCTCGCCCCCGCGGTGCTCGACACTCAGCTCCGGGTGCACCCGTTGGTCTGGGACGGGACGCGACCGGTGGCCTCCCCCGCCTACGAGCAGACCGACCGCTTCCTGCGCTCGGTCGAGCCCGACTGGACCCCCGCCCCACCCGGGGCCGACGTGCTGCGCATCACCGACCCGCACCTGAGCAGGCCGGCGCTCCACGCCCTGCTGGACTCGTCCGCGCTCGGGTCCCGCGCGGGCGAGGTGCTGCTGACCGTCTTCGAGCTGGTGACCAACGCCGTGCGCGCCGGCGGGGTGGCCGAGGTCAGCCACTGGACCGAGGACGGCCTGGAGCTCTGGCAGGTGCACGACCACGGGCCCGGGCTGCTGGACCCGACGGCCGGCTACGTCCCGCCGCCGGTCGACCTGGACTCGGGTCGAGGCCTGTGGCTGGCACGCAGCCTCGCCGACGACTCCGCGATCCGCGCGTCCGAGGCGGGCACCACGGTCCGCCTCTACTTCGCGACCGACACGGCGGCCCGGCCGGGCGGTCGCTGACCGGTCAGGTCGGCTGGTCGGGTACGACGATGGCCAGCACGACCAGCGCCACGCCCGCCGCGGCCAGCATCACCACGTCCGACGGCTTCCGTCGCACCCGCAGCATCCCGGCCCGTCGCTCGGGCAGCACCAGCCGGCACACCGCGGCGACGATGATCCCCGTACCCATCCAGCTGACCCCGGTGCGCCAGGCGCCGGCGAGGGTCAGCGCGAGACCGACGAGCGCCATCGTGACCACGGCCAGGTAGACCATCCCGCCGAAGGTCTGCGGTCTCCGGCCGGGGTTGTCCTCGAGCACCACCGCGGCGCTCAGCGCCGCTCGAGCGACTGCTCGGCGGCCTGCACGATGTTCGACAGCAACATCGCGCGGGTCATCGGGCCGACCCCGCCCGGGTTCGGCGAGACCCAGCCGGCCACGTCGTAGACGTCCGCGGCGACGTCGCCGGCGATCTTGCCCTCCGCGTCGCGGGACACGCCCACGTCGAGGACGGCCGCACCCGGCTTGACCATGTCCCCGGTGATGATCCCGGTGACCCCGGCCGCGGCGACGACGATGTCGGCGTTGCGGACGTGCGCGGCGAGGTCGACGGTGCCGGTGTGGCACAGCGTGACTGTCGCGTTCTCGCTGCGTCGGGTCAGCAGCAGCCCCAGCGGCCGGCCGACCGTCACGCCGCGACCGACGATGCACACCTCGGCACCGGCGATCGGCACGTCGTGACGCCGGAGCAGCTCGACGATCCCCGCCGGGGTGCACGGCAGCGGGGCCTCCTTGCCCAGCACCAGCCAGCCCAGGTTGGTCGGGTGCAGGCCGTCGGCGTCCTTGCTCGGGTCGATCAGTCCCAGCACGTGGTTCTCGTCCATGTGCTTGGGCAGCGGGAGCTGCACGATGTAGCCGGTGCAGCCCGGGTCCGCGTTCAGCTCGGCGATCGCCTGCTCCACCTCCGCCTGCGAGGCGCTCTCGGGCAGGTCCACCCGGATCGAGTTGATCCCGACCTCGGCGCAGTCGCGGTGCTTGCCCGCGACGTACCACCGGCTGCCCGGGTCCTCCCCCACCAGCACCGTGCCCAGGCCGGGCACGACACCCTGCTCGCGCAGCTTGGTCACGCGGTCGGTGAGCTCGGCCTTGATGGCGGCGGCGGTCTGCTTGCCGTCGAGAATCTTTGCGGTCACGGGGTCAATCCTTCCATGCACCCTGCTGCACACGGGCGCGGTCGGGTGATTGCGGGAACGGCGCGGGACGGCAGTGACGTCAGTGGAAGAAGTGCCGGGTCCCGGTGAGGTACATGGTCACGCCCGCCGCCGCGGCCGCGGCGACGACCTCCTCGTCGCGGACCGAGCCGCCCGGCTGCACGACCGCGCGGACGCCGGCGTCGAGCAGGATCTGCAGGCCGTCGGCGAACGGGAAGAACGCGTCGGACGCCGCCACCGAGCCGGCGGCCCGGTCACCGGCCCGCGACACGGCGAGCCGCGCCGAGTCGACCCGGTTGACCTGGCCCATGCCGACCCCGACCGAGGCGCCGTCGGCGGCGAGAAGGATCGCGTTGGACTTCACCGACCGGCACGCCCGCCACGCGAAGGCGAGGTCCGCGAGGACCTCCGGCGACGCCGGCTCCCCGGCCGCCAGCGTCCACGCGGTCGGGTCGTCACCCCCACCGTCCACCTCGGCGTCGACGGCGTCACGTGCCTGCAGCAGCAGGCCGCCGGAGATCGGGCGCATCTCCACGCCGCCCCGGGTCATCGGCGCGCACCGGAGCAGGCGGATGTTCTTCTTCTTGCTCAGCACCTCGGCCGCGCCGTCGTCGAACCCGGGGGCGACGACGACCTCGGTGAAGATCTCCGCGACCTGCTCGGCCATCGCCACGCTGACCGGGACGTTGGTGGCGATCACGCCGCCGAACGCGGAGAGCGGGTCGCAGGCGTGCGCCTTGCGGTGCGCCTCGGCCACGTCGGCGCCGACCGCGATGCCGCACGGGTTGGCGTGCTTGATGATCGCCACGCACGGCTCGGTGAAGTCGTTCGCGCTGCGCCAGGCCGCGTCGGCGTCGACGTAGTTGTTGTAGGACATCTCCTTGCCGTGCAGCTGCTCGGCCCGAGCCAGGCCGGGTCGGTGCTCGCCGCTGCTGTAGAGCGCGGCGCGCTGGTGCGGGTTCTCGCCGTAGCGCAGCACCGCCGCGCGGTCCCACGTCG
>DATIBI010000224.1:0-25900 GCA_035457605.1 Nocardioidaceae bacterium | reverse complement strand
AGCCGTGGGTTGTGGTGCGGCGAGCCGTGGGTTGTGGTGCGGCGAGCCGTGGGTTGTGGTGCGGCGAGCCGTGGGTTGTGGTGCGGCGAGTGGTGAGTCGTGGGTTGGTGCCGCACGGCAGGCCTGGTCGGTGCCGCACAGCACCGGGCGTCCCGTCGTACCCGAACGGGACGAACCTCTCCCTACCCCACCTTCTCCCGCTCCGGAGCAGGGCGACGCGCGACTTCGACCCGTCCGGCTACGCGCAGGCCCGCAGACGGACGTACCTCTTGGCCCGGCCGGCGCCCGGGCGAGCGTGGATCGGGGCGTCGACGAGTGAGGTGGTACGTCGATGTGCGAGTCGCCGCACCACAACCCACGGCTCGCACCGACCAGGCCCGGCGTACCGCCCGACGACGTCAGCGCGCGACCGAGATCGTGCCCTTGTCGCCGCGCTCGAGCGCCCGCCCGATCACCATCCGCTGGATCTGGTTGGTGCCCTCGAAGATCTGCATGACCTTGGCCTCGCGCATGTATCGCTCGACCGGGAAGTCGCGGGTGTAGCCGTAGCCGCCGAGCACCTGGACCGCGTCGGTGGTCACCTTCATCGCGTTGTCGGTGGCGACCATCTTGGCGATCGACGCCTCCTTGCTGAACGGCAGGCCCTGGTCCTTGCGGCGGGCGGCGGCCAGCGTCACCGCGCGGGCGGACTGGACGGCGGCCTCCATGTCGGCGAGCACGAACGCCAGGCCCTGGTGCTCGATGATCTTCTTGCCGAAGGTCTCGCGCTCCTTGGCGTAGGCGACCGCGTGGTCGAGCGCGCCCTGGGCGAGCCCGGTGGCCACGGCGGCGATCCCGAGCCTGCCGGAGTCGAGGCCCTCGAGCGCGATGCGCAGACCCTCGCCCTCCGCGCCGAGGCGGCGCTCGACGGGGACGTGCACGTCGTCCAGGCGCATGGTCGCGGTGGCCGAGCCGGTGAGCCCCATCTTGCGCTCCGGCGGGTCGGCGACCAGGCCGGGGGTGTCGGCGGGAACCAGGAAGCAGGAGATGCCGTTGCGGTCGTCGCTGGTGCGCGCCATGACCTTGTAGAAGTCGGCGTGTCCTCCGTGCGTGGTCCAGGCCTTGGCGCCGTTGAGGACGTACTCGTCCCCCTTGCGCACGGCCCGCGTCCGCATCGCGGCGGGGTCGGAGCCGGCGTGCGCCTCGGAGAGGCAGTACGCGCCGAGCAGGTCGCCACCGAGCATCTCCGGCAGCCACTTCTGCTTCTGCTCCTCGATGCCGCGCGTGAACAGGCCGAAGCAACTGAGCGCGTGCACGCTCACGCCGACGCCGATGCTCGACCACGCCGAGGCGATCTCCTCGAGCACCTGCAGGTAGACCTCGTAGGGCTGGCCGCCGCCGCCGTACTCCTCCGGGTAGGGCAGCCCGAGCAGACCCGCCTGGCCGAGCATCGCGAACACGTCGCGGGGGAACGTCTCGGTCGCCTCCGCCTCGGCGGCGCGGGGCAGCAGCTCCTTGGTGACGAGGTCGCGGGTGAGGCCGATCAGGTCGGCGGCTTCCTCGGTGGGCATGACCCGGGTGGCAGGCACGGTACGTCGGTCCTCTGCTCGAAGTGATACTGGAAGGAGGTCTACAGTACTGTTCTGCGTATCGTGCGAGCAAGGGAGGTCTGGAGTGGTACGACGCACCGCCCGTCAGCGGGAGCTGCTCGACCGGCTCGTCGCGCTGCTCGCCGAGGAGGGCTTCTCGCAGTTCACGCTGGACGACCTCGCGGTGCGGCTGCGCTGCTCGAAGACGACGCTCTACGCGCTCGCGGGGTCGAAGCAGCAGCTGGTCGTCGAGGTGGTGAAGCAGTACTTCCGGTCCGCCGTACCCGCCGTCGAGGCGCGCGTCTCCGCGGCCGGCTCCTCAGCCGACCGGGTCGTCGCCTACCTCACCGCCGTGGGCGAGTACCTCCAGCCGCTGTCGCGCACGTTCATGGAGGACCTCTCGGCGTTCCCGCCGGCGGCGGAGGTCTACCAGGCCAACACCGCCGCCGCGGCCGACCGCATCCGCGGGCTGATCGCCGAGGGCATCGACGCCGGCGAGTTCCGCAAGGTGAACGCGGCGTTCATGGGCGAGATGGTCGCCGCGACGATGTTCGAGATCCAGCGCGGCGAGGTGTTCGCGCGGCTGGAGATGACCGACTCCGAGGCGTACGCCGAGCTGGCGTCGCTGGTGATCCACGCGCTGTCGACGAGCTGAGCGTGCTGCGCCGAGCGTGCGGCAACGGCCGGTACGTCGGACGCGCCACCCGCCGACGTCGGCCCGTCACCTGCCCCAGCAGCACTCGCCGCACCTCGGCCTCGCGCAGCAGCAGCCCGGCCCAGACCACCAGCCCGACGTAGACCGGGAACAGCGGCGTGGAGAACAGCAGTGCCTCGACGCGCAGCTGGGCGCACACCGCCCCACCCAGGTAGCCGGTCAGCGCCACCGCGCCGAGCATCGACGTGCGCGCAGCCGCGGACTCATCGGCGGACGGCCGACGTACCCGCAGCAACGCGGCTCAGGCGCCGACGATCCGCAGCGCCAGCTCGGCGTAGTGCTCGGCCACGTCCTCGGGGGACCAGTCGCCCTCGTCGCGGTACCACCGGGCGGTGTCCACGCCCAGCGACAGGAGCGCGAGGGCGGTCATCCGCGGGTTGGGGGAGGTGAACGCGCCGGCCGCGACCCCGGCCTCGACCAGGCCGCGCATCCGGCCCTCGATCTCGTGCCGGATCGCGGTGATCTCGGCCAGGTGGTCCTCGCTGAGCGCGGCGAGCTCGTAGTTCACGATCCGCGCCGTGGTGTGGTTGCGGGCGTGGTGGAGGGTGAACGCGCGCATCACCGCGCGCAGCTGGGCGACCGGCTCGTCCGCGCTCGCGAGCGCCTCGTCGACCGAGGCCAGGGTCTGCTCGTGGCCGACCCGGGAGATGGCGTGCAGCAGCTCCTCCTTGGACCGGTGGTGCACGTACAGCGCGGCCGGACTCATCCCCGCCGCAGCGGCGATGTCGCGGGTCGTGGTGCCGTGGAACCCCTTGGCCGCGAACGACTCCACCGCGGCGTCGAGCAGCCGCGCCCGGGCATCGGGTGCTGTGACCTGGCTCATAGGCATCCTTCTCGCGCAGACTGTTGACGCGCATCACGTGGCTGGGACAGGCTAAGCGGACAGCCTGAGGTAAGCAAGCGCTTAGTCACGACCGAGGCGACCCGAGATCGCGCGGGACCGAGCGCCCCCGAGCACGAAGAGGTAACCGTGAAACGCCGCATCTACGACGAGGACCACGAGGCCTTCCGCTCGTCCGTCCGGGAGTTCCTCGACCGGCAGGTCAAGCCGCACCTCGAGGAGCACATCGCCGAGAAGTCCATGCCCCGCGCGCTGTGGCTCGAGGCCGGCAAGCAGGGTTTCCTCGGCCTGGAGGTGCCGGAGAAGTTCGGCGGCGCGGAGGCCGGTGACTACCGGTTCAACGCGGTGCTCACCGAGGAGCTGGCCAAGGTGAACATGGCCCTGCCCTCCTGCGTGGGCATCCACGCCGACATCGTCGCGCCGTACCTCGTCCACCTCACCACCGAGGAGCAGAAGGCGCGCTGGCTGCCCGGCTTCTGCTCCGGCGAGATCCTCACCGCGATCGGGATGACCGAGCCGTCGGGCGGGTCGGACCTGGCCAACCTGAAGTCCACCGCCGTCCGCGACGGCGACGACTGGATCCTCAACGGCTCCAAGACGTTCATCACCAACGGCTACTCCGCCGACCTGATCGTGGTCGCCGCCCGGACCAGCCCGGAGAAGAAGGCCCGCGGCATCACGCTGTTCGGGGTCGAGGCGACGATGGAGGGCTTCTCCCGCGGCCGCAAGCTCGACAAGGTCGGCCAGGACGAGTCCGACACCGCCGAGCTGTTCTTCGAGGACGTCCGCGTGCCCGCCGCGAACGTGATCGGCGAGGTCGACCACGGCTTCATCCACATGATGACCTGGCTGCCGCAGGAGCGGCTCGGCTCCGCGGTCACCAACCTCGCCCACGCCCGGCAGATCCTC
This sequence comes from Nocardioidaceae bacterium, assembly GCA_035457605.1. Taxonomy (GTDB): domain Bacteria; phylum Actinomycetota; class Actinomycetes; order Propionibacteriales; family Nocardioidaceae; genus Nocardioides_C. Next base: position 21,867 of record DATIBI010000224.1, on the reverse strand, counting down.
GACGAGACCATCGAGTACGCCAAGGAGCGCAAGGCGTTCGGCCAGCCCATCGGCGCGTTCCAGCACAACAAGTTCCTGCTCGCCGAGCTCGTCACGAAGGTCGAGGTCGCCCAGGCGTACGTCGACGAGGCCGTCGTCGCGCACACCGAGGGCGAGCTGACCCCGATCGACGCCGCCAAGGCCAAGTGGTGGACCGCCCAGGTGCAGAACGAGGTGCTCGACCACTGCGTGCAGGTCTACGGCGGCTACGGCTACATGAACGAGTACCGCGTCGCCCGCGCCTGGCGTGACGCCCGCGTCACGAAGATCTGGGCCGGCACCAACGAGATCATGAAGGAGCTCATCGGCCGCGACCTCGGCCTCTGACCTTCGCCGGACATCCCCCGAAAACCCAGCAGCGAAAGGCCTCCCATGCCCGAAGCAGTCATCGTCTCCACCGCCCGGTCGCCGATCGGCCGTGCTTTCAAGGGGTCGTTGAAGGACATGCGTCCCGACGACCTCACCGTGCAGATGGTCCGCGCGGCGCTCGACAAGATCCCCGCGCTCGACCCCAAGGACATCGACGACCTGATGCTCGGGTGCGGCCTGCCCGGTGGAGAGTCCGGCTACAACATGGGCCGGATCGTCGCGGTGCTCGCCGGGATGGACCACCTGCCCGGCACCACGATCACCCGCTACTGCTCCTCCAGCCTGCAGACCACCCGGATGGCGCTGCACGCGATCAAGGCCGGCGAGGGCGACGTGTTCATCTCCGCGGGCGTGGAGACCGTCAGCCGGTTCGCCAAGGGCAACTCCGACAGCCTGCCGGACACGATGAACCCGGCGTTCGCCGAGGCCCGGGCGCGCACCGAGAAGTTCGCGGGCGGCGGCCAGACCTGGTCCGACCCGCGCGAGCACGGTGACGTGCCCGACGCCTACATCGCGATGGGCCAGACCGCGGAGAACCTCGCCCAGCTCAAGGGCGTCACCCGCGCCGACCAGGACGAGTTCGGTGTCCGGTCGCAGAACCTCGCCGAGAAGGCGCTCGCCAACGGCTTCTGGGAGCGCGACATCACCCCGGTCACGCTGCCCGACGGCACCGAGGTGTCCAGGGACGACGGCCCGCGTCCCGGCGTGACCCTGGAGAAGGTCTCCCAGCTCGACCCGGTGTTCCGTCCCGACGGCACCGTCACCGCCGGCAACTGCTGCCCGCTCAACGACGGTGCCGCCGCCGTGGTGGTCATGTCCGACACCAAGGCGCGTGAGCTCGGGCTCACCCCGCTGGCCCGCGTGGTCTCCACCGGCGTCACCGGCCTGTCCCCGGAGATCATGGGCCTCGGCCCGGTCGAGGCGTCCAAGCAGGCGCTCGCGCGCGCCGGGATGACCATCGACGACATCGACCTGGTCGAGATCAACGAGGCGTTCGCCGCGCAGGTGATCCCGTCCGCGCGCGACCTCGGCATCGACTTCGACAAGCTCAACGTCAACGGCGGAGCGATCGCGGTGGGCCACCCGTTCGGCATGACCGGTGCCCGGATCACCTCCACGCTGATCAACTCCCTGCAGTTCCACGACAAGCAGTTCGGTCTGGAGACCATGTGCGTCGGCGGCGGCCAGGGCATGGCGATGGTGCTGGAGCGGCTGAGCTGACGCCGGCGCGACCACAGGCAGAGAGCGGCCCGAGGGGAGCTATGAGCAACAGGTTCGAAGGAAAGGTCGCCGTCGTCACCGGCGCCAGCCGCGGCATCGGTCTGGCCATCGCGCAGCGGCTGGTGGACGAGGGCGCGAAGGTCTGCATCACCGCCCGCAAGCCGGAGGCGCTCGAGGAGGCCGCCGAGCAGCTCGGCGGCCCCGCGCACGCGATCGCCGTGGCCGGCAAGGCCGACGACCTCGAGCACCAGGCGGACACGCTGAAGCGGACGCTCGAGGCGTTCGGCAGCGTCGACCTGCTGGTGAACAACACAGGCATCAACCCGGTCTACGGCCCGATGGTCGAGCTCGACCTCGACGCCGCCCGGAAGATCTTCGAGGTCAACTGCCTGGCCGCGCTCTCGTGGGTGCAGCAGGCGCACAAGGCGTGGATGGGCGAGCACGGTGGTGCGGTCGTCAACGTGTCCTCGATCGCCGGGCTGAAGCCGGCGCCGGGGATCGGGTTCTACGGCGCGAGCAAGGCGATGCTCGCGCACATCACCCAGGAGCTCGCGGTCGAGCTCGGCCCGGACATCCGTGTCAACGCGGTGGCGCCGGCCGTGGTGAAGACCAGGTTCGCCACCGCGCTCTACGAGGGCAAGGAGGCCGAGGTCGCCGCGACGTACCCGCTCAAGCGGCTCGGCGTCCCCGCCGACGTGGCCGGTGCGGTCGCCTACCTGCTGTCCGAGGACGCCGCCTGGGTCACCGGGCAGGTGCTCACCCTCGACGGCGGCCTGACGCTGACCGGGGGCGTCTAGGAGTGCCGGGTCCCGTTGCAGGCAAGGGAGTCGTCGTCACCGGAGCCGGCCACGGCATCGGCCGCGCGCTCGCCGCACGGATGGCCGCGGAGGGTGCCCGGGTCGTCGTGAACGACCTCGACGCGGACGCCTGCCGTGCGGTCGCCGACGAGATCGGAGGGTACGGCGTCCCGGGCGACTGCGCCTCCGAGGCCGGGGTGGTCACGCTCGTCGAGCAGGCCACCGACCTGCTGGGCCGGGTGGACGTGTTCTTCGCGAACGCCGGCGTCGACACCGGCGCCGGGCTCGACGCCTCGGAGCAGGCGTGGGCGACCGCGCTCGAGGTGAACCTGATGGCGCACGTCCGGGCCGCCCGCGCCCTCGTACCCCGCTGGCTCGCCGACGAGCAGGGCGGCCGGTTCGTGGTGACCGCGTCCGCGGCCGGCCTGCTCACGATGCTGGGCAGCCCGGCGTACTCCGCGACCAAGCACGCCGCGGTCGGCTTCGCCGAGTGGCTCTCGGCCACCTACGGGCACCGCGGGATCACCGTGCAGGCGATCTGCCCGCAGGGGGTGCAGACCCGGATGCTCGACGAGGCCGGGCCGCTGAAGGACCTGCTCAGCCACGACACCGCGCTCACACCGGAGCAGGTCGCCGACACCGTGACGGAGGCGCTCGCGGACGACCGGTTCCTGGTGCTGCCGCACCCGGAGGTCCGCGACTACTACGCGCACCGCGCCACCGACACCGACCGCTGGCTCGGCGGGATGCGCCGGATCCAGAGCAAGCTCGACGCCGTCACCCAGGAGGCAACCCGATGAAGGCATGGCAGGTGCACGAGCTCGGCGAGCCGCGCGACGTGCTCACCCTGGCCGAGCTGCCCGACCCCACCCCGAGGCAGGGCCAGGTCCTGGTCCGCGTGCTCGGTGCCGCCGCCAACTTCCCCGACGTGCTCATGTGCCGCGGGACCTACCAGGTCAGGCCGCCACTGCCGTTCACGCCCGGCGTCGAGCTGTGCGGCGAGGTCGTCGCGCTCGGCGAGGACGTGACCGGGCTCGCGGTCGGTGACCGGGTGATCGGCGCCGCCGCCGTCCCCGCGGGCGGGTTCGCCGAGCTCGCGCTGATGGACGCGGCCACGACCTTCCCCGCACCGGCGGCGCTCGACGACGCCGAGGCATCGGCGTTCTACATCGGCTACCAGACTGGCTGGTTCGGCCTGCACCGCCGCGCGGGCCTCCGCCCCGGCGAGACCCTGCTCGTGCACGCCGCGGCCGGCGGCGTCGGCAGCGCGGCGGTCCAGCTCGGCAAGGCCGCCGGCGCCACCGTCATCGGCGTGGTCGGCGGCGAGGCGAAGGCAGACGTGGCCCGGCAGCTCGGCGCCGACGTCGTCGTGGACCGGCACACCGAGGACTTCGTCTCGGTGGTCAAGGAGGTCACCGGCGGCCGCGGCGCGGACGTGGTCTACGACCCGGTCGGCGGCGAGGCCTACCAGCGATCCACCAAGTGCATCGCGTTCGAGGGCCGGATCCTCGTGGTCGGCTTCGCCGGCGGGGAGATCCAGTCCGCGGCGCTGAACCACGCCCTGGTCAAGAACTACTCGATCGTCGGCCTGCACTGGGGCCTGTACAACACCCACGACCCGGCCGCCGTGCGCACCTGCCACGACGAGCTGACCAAGCTCGCCGCGGACGGGGTCGCCAAGCCGCTGGTCAGCGAGCGGCTGGCCCTCGACGAGGTCGCCGACGGACTGCAGCGGCTCGCCGACGGCCGTACGGTCGGCCGCGTCGCCCTCGTCAACCGATGACCGCCCCCGGCGAGCCAAGCGCGGGCACGACACCCACCACCGAAGAACCGACAACGACGTCAAAGGAGACAACGTGACCGAGCAGAACACCCGCACCGCGATCGTCACCGGAGCGGCCCGCGGCATCGGCGCCGCCATCGCCAAGCGCCTGGCCGAGGACGGCTTCGCCGTGGCCGTGCTCGACCTCGACGAGAACGCCTGCGCCGGCGTGGTGAAGGAGATCGAGTCCGCCGGCGGACGCGCGCTGGCCGTCGGGGTCGACGTCTCAGACGAGGCCGGGGTCGCCGCCGCCGTCGAGCGGGTCGCCACCGAGCTCGGCGCCCCCACCGTGCTGGTCAACAACGCCGGGATCATCCGCGACAACATGCTGTTCAAGATGACCACCGACGACTGGGACTCGGTGATGAACGTGCACCTGCGCGGCTCGTTCCTGATGTCGCGGGCCTGCCAGAAGCACATGACCGACGCCAAGTGGGGCCGGATCGTCAACCTGTCGAGCACCTCCGCGCTCGGCAACCGGGGCCAGGCCAACTACGCCGCCGCGAAGGCCGGCCTCCAGGGCTTCACCAAGACCCTGGCGATCGAGCTCGGCAAGTTCGGCGTGACCGTCAACGCGATCGCGCCGGGCTTCATCGAGACCGACATGACCGCGGCCACCGCCGCCCGGGTCGGCATGGACTTCGAGGAGTTCAAGGCCGCCGCCGCGGCGTCGATCCCGGTGAACCGCACCGGCACCCCCGCGGACATCGCCGCGACGGCCTCGTTCTTCATCCGCGAGGAGGCCGGCTTCGTCTCCGGGCAGGTCATCTACGTCGCCGGCGGCCCGCGCGCCTGACCGGTCGTGCTGGTACGTCGGGCCGGCAACCGGTCCGACGTACCCGCCCCGGCCGGTCCGTCGTACCGACCCGCACCCCGCACCGCTACCAGGGAGGCTCCTGATGAAGACGTTCCACGGGCTCGACGAGTTCGAGAAGGCCGTCGGCACCCACCTCGGCTACAGCGACTGGCACGAGGTCACCCAGCGCAAGATCGACCTCTTCGCCGAGGCCACCGGTGACCACCAGTGGATCCACGTCGACCCGGAGAAGGCCAAGGACGGGCCGTTCGGCGGCACCATCGCGCACGGCTACCTGACGCTGTCGATGATCCCGGCGATGGTGTGGCAGGTGTACACCGTCGAGGGCCTGAGGATGGGCGTGAACTACGGCTCCAACAAGGTCCGGTTCCCCGCGCCGGTGCCGGTCGGCTCGAGGCTGCGCGCCGGCGTCGAGCTGCTCGAGCTCGACCGCGGCCCCAAGGGAGCCCAGGCCGTCGCCCGGGTGACCGTGGAGCGCGACGGCGGCGACAAGCCGGTGTGCATCGCCGAGACGATCTCGGTGCTGGTCGACTGATGGCCGACGTCCCCGGGCTGGACCTCGAGAAGTTCGCGGCGTACTTCGACCGGGCCCGTCCCGGGGAGGTGTCGGGCCCGCTGACCGCGCGGACCCTGGCCGGCGGCAAGTCCAACCTCACCTACGCCGTCACCGACGGCACCCGGACCTGGGTGGTGCGCCGCCCGCCGCTCGGGCACGTGCTCGCCACCGCGCACGACATGGCCCGCGAGCACCGGGTGGTCTCCGCGCTGGCCGGCACCGACGTGCCGGTGGCGGGGACGTACCTGCTCTGCGAGGACGACACGGTCATCGGGGCGCCGTTCTACGTCATGGACTTCGTCGCCGGCACCCCCTACCGGTCCGCTGCGCAGCTGGAGCCGCTCGGCCCGCAGCGGACCCGGGCGATCTCGACGCGGCTGGTGGAGACCCTGGTCGCGCTGCACGAGGTGTCCCCCGACTCGGTCGGTCTCGCCGACTTCGGCCGCCCCGAGGGGTTCCTCGAGCGGCAGGTACGACGGTGGAAGAAGCAGCTCGACGGCTCGCACAGCCGCACCCTCCGCGGGGCCGACGAGCTGCACGCCGCGCTCGAGCAGCGGCTGCCCGAGCAGCAGCCGCCGGCGATCGTGCACGGCGACTACCGGCTCGACAACTGCCTGGTCGACGACGAGGACCGGATCGCGGCCGTCGTGGACTGGGAGATGGCCACCCTCGGCGACCCCTACACCGACCTGGCACTGCTCGTGGTCTACCAGCGGCTGGCCACCCTGGGTGGCGCGATCGTCGCCGACGCCTCCACCGCCCCCGGCTTCCTGTCCAACGAGGAGATGCTCGCGCTGTACGAGCAGCGCAGCGGCCGCCCGCTCGGTGACCTCGGCTTCTACCTGGGCCTGGCCTACTTCAAGCTGGCCGTGGTCCTCGAGGGCATCCACTACCGCCACATCCACGGCCAGACCGTCGGGTCCGGCTTCGACAACGTCGGCGACGCGGTCGAGCCGCTGGTCGCCGCCGGTCTGAGCGCGATGAAGGAGCACAGCTGATGGAGTTCGCCTACGACGCCCGTACCCGGGAGCTGCAGGACACCCTGCTCGACTTCATGGGCTCGCAGGTCTACCCGGCCGAGGCCACGTTCCACGAGGAGCTCGCCGCGCTGGAGGACCGCTGGCACTGGACCGCCGCGCCGGTGCTGAAGTCGCTGCGCGAGGAGGCCCGGTCCCGCGGGCTGTGGAACCTGTTCCTGCCCGGCGAGGGAGGCGGCGGGCTGACCAACCTGCAGTACGCCCCGCTCGCCGAGATCACCGGCCGGTCGGGCCACCTGGCGCCGGCCGCGCTGAACTGCTCCGCACCGGACACCGGGAACATGGAGGTGCTGCACATGTTCGGCACCGACGAGCAGAAGGACCGGTGGCTGCGCCCGCTGCTGGACGGCGAGATCCGCTCGTCGTTCGCGATGACCGAGCCCGACGTCGCCTCCTCCGACGCCACGAACATCTCCACCCGGATCGAGCACGACGGCGACGACTACGTCGTCAACGGCCGCAAGTGGTGGATCACCGGGGCGATGAACCCCGACGCGAAGATCTTCATCGTGATGGGCAAGACCGACCCGTCCGCGGACCGGCACAGGCAGCAGTCGATGATCCTGGTCCCGCGGGACACCCCCGGGCTGACCGTGGTCCGCGGCATGGAGGTCTTCGGCTACGACGACCACTCCCACGGCGGGCACGCCGAGCTGCTCCTCGAGGACGTGCGGGTTCCGGCGTCGAACCTGATCGGCGAGCCGGGGCAGGGCTTCGCGATCGCCCAGGCCCGGCTCGGACCCGGCCGGATCCACCACTGCATGCGGTCCATCGGCGTCGCCGAGCGCGCGATCGAGCTGATGTGCCGGCGCGCGTCGGAGCGGGTCGCGTTCGGGCGGGCGATCGCCGAGCAGGGCGTGGTCCGGGACTGGATCGCGGAGTCCCGGGTCCGGCTCGAGCAGCTACGGCTGCTGGTGCTCAAGACCGCCTGGCTGATGGACACCGTCGGCAACAAGGGCGCGCACACCGAGATCCAGGCGATCAAGATCGCCACCCCGAGGACCGTGGAGTGGATCCTCGACAAGGCGATCCAGGTGCACGGCGCCGGCGGCCTGTCCCAGGACTTCCCGCTGGCGGAGTCGTTCGCCGGCATCCGCACCCTGCGGTTCGCCGACGGTCCGGACGAGGTGCACAAGAACTCGCTGGCCAAGGCCGAGCTGAGGCGCCACGCCACCTGACCCGGTCCGCGGGGGAGGAGCGCACGGTTGCTCCGAGAGGTCGGCTCAGGACCCGCCGAGCCGCCGGGAGAACATGACCCGGAAGCCGTCCTCGGTGCGCTCGTGCACCAGGTCGTCGCACAGCGAGCGGACCAGGCACAGTCCCATCCGAGCCTCGGGCAGGTCGTGGGTGCCGCCTCCGGGCACGAACCCCGCGAACGGGTCCTCGAAGCCAGGCCCCTGGTCGGTCACCGAGCAGACCACCGAGCCGTCGACGCGCCACAGGCGCACCGACACCGGAGCCGTTCCGTGCCGCAGGGCGTTCGCGGTCACCTCGCTGGCCGCGAGCACCATCTCGTCGGTCACGTCCTCGGCGGCGCCCAGCCGCTCCAGGTAGTCACGGACCTCTTCCCGCACCTGGCGGAGCCCCGCCACCGGGTCCACCCGCACGGCGGGAACCTCGGGGACCGGCGCGGTGAGGGCGGGGTCGCCGACCAGTCGCAGCAGCTCTGCCGGGTCGACGTACTCGCCGTTCGGCGACCGGTTCCCGCCGTCGTGCAGGTGCGGGTGGGTCAGCCGCCCCGCCCGGATCACCGCGGGGGAGAGCGCCGACAGGTCGTAGGCGCACATGCTCCACAGCGGATAGGGATGCAGCGCGACGTTGCACATCGCCTCGAACCGGGTCCACTCCTGCCAGGTGCGCTCGTCGTCGCCGAAGGCGACCTCGCCCACCAGCCGCACGCCAGGGGCGCCCACGCCGCTGCGACTCTGCATGAACCGGCGGTACTCCGCGATCGCCGACGGCGCGTGCAGGTAGATGTCGGACTGTGACAGGTAGGTGATCCGCGGGTGCCGGCCGAGGGAGCTCTCGACGGCCTGCGCGATGGCCCGGTTGTGGGCGTCGCTGCAGACCAGGACCGCCTCCTGGCCCGCGTCCAGGCCGGCGGTGAGGAACGGCACGGCCGACTCGACGAGCTCGGCCGGGGAGGCGAAGAAGAGCGCGTCGTGCGTGTAGCTGCTGAGACGTTCCATCAGGATCGGTGATCTCCAGGTGGTGGACGGGTGGCTTCCGGTGCACGCTGTGCAGGATGAGCACCTGGCTCACCGGCCCTCGTCCTGCGCGAGGGAAACCTGCCCGCCGCCGCGGACCTACCCCGTACCCATCCGCAGAGCCCTACACAGGATTGGGCCAGAAAATCGAGATCAGATCGGTGCGTAACTTCCTCACCGCCCGGTCGTTCGGTGAGCGGATACCGATGACCGATAGGGGTTTCGATGATGCGTGCAGTCGCCGCTGTCGCGTTCGCGCTGATGATGACCGTCGTGGTCACGTCCCGGGTCGACGCGGGTGAGACACCCGCCTGCCTGTCGACCGTGCCCCGGCCCGTCACCGTGGTGCCCGAGCTGCCCGCCCCGCCCGAGCTCGACGGTCTGGTCGAGACGCGGATCCACTGGACCCGGTGGAGCAGCCAGGTCGTCTACGGCCAGGCCGCCACCCTCGCCGGCCAGGTCGTCACCGACGACGGTGCGGTGTCCGAGAGCCAGGTGGAGCTCTACTCGCGCCACGACGACGGCGAGCCGTGGAAGCACGTCGGCTCGGCGAGCTCCGACCCCGACACCGGCGTGTTCAGCTTCGAGTGCCTCCCCGCCCCGGAGACCACGTCCTTCAAGGTGGTCTACGAGGGCACGCTGGTCTACTCCTCCTCCCAGGCGGGCCGGACCGTGCCGGTCGCCCGCCGGGTCAAGGACGCGACCGCGCCGCGGGCCGCCGGCGGCTACTGGTTCAGCGGGTCCGTCGAGCCGAGGTACGCCGGACGCCCTGTCCACCTCCAGCGCAAGACCTGCGGCGGCTGCGCCTGGAAGGTGGTCGACCGTCGCGACACCACCAGCGAGTCCCGCTGGCGGTTCGTGCTCACGGCACCGGGCTCGACCACGGCGACCTGGTACTACCGGGCGTCGGTGCCGGGCGACGACCGGTTCGCCACCGGCTACAGCGACCACACCTGGCGGATCACCAGCGGCTGACCGGGGCTGACCCCCCGCTCATTCCGAGAGTGAGGCGTAGACGTCCTCGAGCCCGCGGACCAGCGCGGCCAGCCCGAGCTCGAAGCTCTCCTCGTCGATCCGGGCGGCCTGCTCGCGCAGCCGGTGCGCCTGGGTGAGGTTGGGGTAGCGGTCGAGGTAGACCTGCACGTCGTCGGCGAACCCGCTGCCGAACGGCGTGGACGCCGCGCCGACCACGAGGTACTTCACCGAGCCGGCGATCATCGTCGCGTAGCGCGGCGGCCACCCGGCCCGGGTCAGCCCGCCGTGCACCTCGTTGGCCATCGCCAGGAAGTCCGCGCGCTTGCCGGCGCCGCTGGCCACCACCGGCGCCGCGTTCGGGTGGGCGGCCAGGGCCGCACGGTAGGACCGCCCCCACACCTCGAGCCCGCGCCGCCAGTCCCCGTCGGCGAAGCCGGAGGTGTCCACCTGCCGGGTGAGCAGGTTCGCGACCGCGTCGAGCACGTCGTCCTTGGTGGGGTAGTGGCTGTACAGCGACGCCGCCTGCACGCCGAGCTCCTGGGCGAGCCGACGCATCGACAGCGCGGTCAGGCCGTGCTCGTCGATGAGCGCGAGCGCGGTGTCGCGGATCCGGTCCCGGCTCAGCAGCGGGGTGCGGGGTCGCGCCATCTCTCCTCCAGCGGTACGTCGGACGGGCGGGCCGTGACCGCGAGGTCCCGCCCCGGTCTTGGCAAACCTAACAGCGTGAGGTTACCGTGGTGACCACGAACCTAACACTGTTCGGTAAGCATCGCGCGATCATGACCTGCGCGGGCACCGCACGTCCGACGTACCGCCCGGATCCGCTGGAGGAACGATGACCCAGACCCCGCTCGAGCTGTTCGCCACCGACACGCTGATCGGCGAGGAGGACCGCGCGATCCGTGACACCGTGCGCCGGTTCGTCACCGACAAGATCAAGCCGGAGCTGGCGGGCTGGTACGAGTCCGCGTCGCTGCCGGCACGCGACCTCGCCAAGGAGCTCGGCGCGCTGGGGCTGCTCGGCATGCACCTGGAGGGCTACGGCTGCGCGGGGACCAGCGCGACCGCCTACGGCCTGGCCTGCATGGAGCTGGAGGCCGGCGACTCCGGCATCCGGTCGCTGGTGTCGGTGCAGGGGTCGCTGGCGATGTACGCCATCTGGAAGCACGGCTCGGAGGAGCAGAAGCAGGAGTGGCTGCCACGGATGGCCACCGGCGAGGCGATCGGCTGCTTCGGCCTCACCGAGCCCGACTTCGGCTCCAACCCCGGCGGCATGCGCACCCGGGCCCGCCGCGACGGCGACGACTGGGTGCTCAACGGCACCAAGATGTGGATCACCAACGGCTCGATCGCCGACGTCGCGGTGGTGTGGGCCCGCGCCGAGGACGGGGCCGAGGACAGGGTCCGCGGCTTCGTCGTGCCCACCGACACCCCGGGATTCTCCGCGCCGGAGATCAAGCAGAAGATGTCGCTGCGCGCGTCGGTCACCTCCGAGCTCGTGCTCGAGGACGTCCGGCTGCCCGGCGACGCCGTGCTGCCGGAGGTGTCCGGGCTCTCCGGACCGCTGTCCTGCCTGAGCGAGGCCCGGTTCGGCATCGTCTTCGGCTCGCTCGGCGCGGCCCGGGACTGCCTGGAGACCGCGATCGCCTACACCCGGGACCGCGACATCTTCGACAAGTCGCTGGCGGGCTACCAGCTCACCCAGGCCAAGCTCGCCGACATGACTCTCGAGCTCGGCAAGGGGATGCTGCTGGCGCTGCACCTCGGCCGGCTCAAGGACGAGGGGACGCTGCGCAACGAGCAGGTCTCGTTGGGCAAGCTGAACAACGTGCGCGAGGCGATCGCCATCGCCCGCGAGTGCCGGACCCTGCTCGGCGCGAACGGGATCACCCTGGAGTACCCGGTCATGCGGCACGCCAACAACCTCGAGTCGGTGCTGACCTACGAGGGCACCTCGGAGGTGCACCAGCTGATCATCGGCCAGGCGCTCACCGGGCACAGCGCCTTCCGCTGAGACGGCAACGCTCGCGGGTACGTCGGACCGGGTGCCCACCCGGCGTGCCCGCGGTCCGGCGACCGGTTCACCCGGCGACCGGCGCGGCCATCAGCGCCAGGGACAGCAGCAGCCGGTCCCGCGGGTCGGCCAGGCTGCGCCCGGTCAGCGCCTCGATCTGCTTCATCCGGTAGATCACCGTGTTCCGGTGGCAGAACAGGTCCTCGGCCGCGTGCGTGGGGGAGCCGTTGTGCGCGAGCAGTGCGGCCAGCGTCTCCAGCAGCAGGTCGGCCTGCTGCGCCGGCTGGGCGAGCACGCCCCCGACCGTCTCGGCGACCAGCAGCGCCGCCACCTCGGGGCTGCCCGAGAGCAGCACCTCCGGCAGCCGGTCGGTGACCGCGACGACCTGCTGCGTGCCCGGCGGCACCGTCTCCGCGGCCCGCAGGGCGAGCTGGTAGGCGTTGGCGAACCCGGCGACCCCGTCCGGTGAGGGCGCGACCCCGACCCGCCCCGCCGCCGCGGGGGCCAGCAGGTCGACCAGGCCGGCGACGGTCAGGTCACCGGTGGCGACCAGCCCGAAGGAGGCGCCGCCGCGCACGTGCCAGTGCGACACCCGCCCGGCGCGCTCGAGCCGGTCGTCGGGCGCGCGCAGCGGCTCCTCGAGCGCGTCGTCGAACGGCGCCACCACGCACGCCACCGGCTCGTCGTGGGACACCCCGAGCACGTCGCGGACCTCGGCGGCGAACGCGGGGTCGGCGCCCCGGCCCTCGACCAGGCCGTCGAGGAAGCTCTGCTGGCGCTGGAGGTCCCGGCGCTGCAGCCGCGCGGCCTCCCGCCGGTAGGACTCCACCAGGGTGGCGTTCTGCACGTCGAGGGCGTTCCAGATCCGCTGGCCCGCAGTGAGCAGGACGTGGTCGTCCACCTCGACCTGGTCGTTGCGACCCTGCTCGACCAGCGCCTCCCACAGCACCCGGGTGCCCAGGCTGTAGGCGTTGAGCACCAGCTCCATCGGCACCCCCTGGCGGGCCCGCTTCCGGCCGGTCTCGCGCCAGACGTGGATCGCCTTCTCGTCCTCGTCGGCCAGCCCGGCCATGGTGCGGATGCCGCGGCGCACGTGCTCGCGGGTGTTCACCCGCACGTCGGCGCGCATCTCCGGCCCGGCGCTGTCGTACCAGGCCCGGTCCTTCTCCAGCAGGGTCAGTGCGATGTCGTCGCCGATCGCGTCGGCCCTGTCGAGCAGCGACGCCCAGGCGCGCCGGATCTTCTGCTCCATGTCCGGGTCCGGGTGCTGTCCCGCGCCGCGGGGCGGCCACGAGCGCTGCCCGCGCGACGTCTGCGTCATGGCAGCACCTTGGCACTGAGTGCACAACCACGACCACCCCGAAGCCGCGATTCGGGCGGTTCGCACGACCGATCCTGTGCGCTGCGCCCATATCGGTTTCTGTGCACAGCGACCAAGGTGGTGCCCGTCACACCCCACGCCACCCACCCGGTCCGGGTCCCGGACCACCCCCGGCGAAAGGCAGACCCAGTGAGCGACACGGCTGTTTCCCCGCCCCGGACGCAGGCCGGCTCGGCCGCCTTCACGCTGTCCGGGGTCGGGGTCAGCTTCGGCGGGATCACCGCCCTCGACGACGTCTCGCTCGAGGTCGAGCCCGGCCAGGTGCTCGGCGTGATCGGCCCCAACGGCGCCGGCAAGACCACCCTGTTCAACGTCGCCTGCGGGTTCGTCCAGCCCGACACCGGGTCGCTGGCGTGGCGCGGCAGCACCCTGCACCGGCTGCGCCCGCACCAGCTCGCGGGGCTGGGCATCGGGCGCACGCTGCAGGGCCTGGGCCTGTTCGACAAGATGACCGTCCTGGAGAACGTCATGGTCGGCGCCAACCGGCACGCACGAGCCGGCTTCTGGTCCGCGCTGCTGGCACTGCCGCGGTCCGGCCGGGACGAGCGGGCGCTGCGCGAGCGGGCGATGGCGGTGCTCGCGGAGATGCGGATCGAGGGGTACGCCGGTCGGCTGCCGACCAGCCTGCCCTACGCGGTCCGCAAGCGGGTCGCGCTGGCCCGGGCGCTGGTCGCCGAACCGGACCTGCTGCTGCTCGACGAGCCCGCGAGCGGCCTGTCCAACGACGAGATGGACGAGCTCGGCGCGCTGATCCGGGGCCTGCGGGACCGCATGTCGGTGATGCTCGTCGAGCACCACATGGACCTGGTGATGAGCGTGTGCGACCACATCGTCGTCCTCGACTTCGGCAAGGTGATCGCCCGCGGCGCACCGGAGCAGGTCCGCGAGGACCCGGCCGTGCTCGCGGCGTACCTCGGCAACGAGGTGGGGGAGTGACCATGCTGACCACCCAGGACCTGACCACCACCTACGGCGCCGTGACCGCGCTGGACGGGGTCACCTTCGAGGCGCCCAGGGGCATGATCACCGCCGTCCTCGGCGCGAACGGCGCCGGCAAGACCACGCTGCTGCGGACCCTGTCCGGGCTGATCCGCCCGAAGCGCGGGAGCGCCCACCTCGAGGGCACGGACCTGACCCGGACCGCGCCCGAGAAGATGCCCGGCCTCGGCCTGGCGCACGTCCCCGAGGGGCGCGGCGTGATCACCGAGCTCACCGTCGAGGAGAACCTCCGGCTCGGTGGCCTCGGCCGTGCCGACCGCAGCCGCCCGGCGGACCTGGACCGGGTCTACCGGCTGTTCCCGGTCCTGGACGACCGGCGCAACGCGCTGGCCAGCACGCTGTCGGGCGGGGAGCGGCAGATGCTCGTGATCGGCCGGGCGCTGATGGCCACCCCGAAGGTGCTGCTGCTCGACGAGCCGTCGCTGGGGCTCGCCCCGCGGATCGTGGCGCAGATCTTCGACCTGCTCAAGCAGCTCGTCGCCTCCGACGGGCTGACCGTGGTCCTGGTCGAGCAGAACGCGCGCAGCGCCCTGTCGATCGCGGACTACGGCGTCGTGCTCAACCTCGGCCGGCTCGTGGTCCACGACGAGGCGCACGTGCTCGCCGCGGACGAGAAGCTCCGCCACGCCTACCTCGGTTTCTGACCCCCGGAGTCCCTGTGCAGCAGCTGATCACCACCGCCCTGACCGGCCTCACCCTCGGCATGGTCTACGCCGCGTTCGCGCTCGCGCTCGTGCTGATCTGGCGCTCCACGCGGATCGTGAACTTCGCGCAGGCGCCGATGGCCATGATCACCACCTACGTCGCGCTGGTGGTCATCGACGCCGGCTTCTCCTACTGGCTCGGGTTCGGCGCCGCTCTGCTGTCCGGGCTCCTCCTGGGGGCGGTCGTCGAACGGGTGGCGATCCGCCCCGTCGAGGGCAAGGCGCACATCAACGCGGTCATCCTCACCCTCGGCCTGTTCATCGTCATCCACGCCCTCGCCGCGGTCGTCTTCGGCTCCCGGTACCGCTCCTTCCCGGCGCCGTTCGGGCTGCGCGGCCTCGAGGTCGGCGGCACCACGATCGCGCTCACCGGCTTCGGGATCTTCACCATCGTCTCGGTGGTGGTCGTGATGCTGCTGCTGGTCGCGCTGTTCCGGTTCACCGACCTCGGCCTGCGGATGCGCGCCTCCGCGTTCAACCAGGAGGTCGCCCGGCTGCTCGGCGTGAACGTGTCCCGGATGCTCACCCTCGGCTGGGCGCTGGCCGCGCTGGTCGGGTCGCTGTCCGGGCTGCTGATCGCCGGCGGCAACCTGGTGCACCCCTCCTACATGGACTCGGTCGTCGTCTACGGCTTCGTCGCCGCCGTCCTCGGCGGCCTGGACAGCCCCGGAGGCGCCGTCGTCGGCGGGCTGCTGCTCGGCCTGTCGCTCAGCTTCGTCAGCGGGTACGTCGGAAGCGAGCTGGTCGCCCTCGCGGCACTGCTGATCCTGATGGCCGTGCTGCTGCTCAGACCCGGTGGCCTGTTCGCGCACACCGCCGAGCGGAGGGTCTGAGCCGATGCGAGGACGTCTCACCAGCCTGTGGCAGCACACCCTGGCGCGGCACCTGCTGCTCGCCCTCGCCGGGCTGCTCGCGGTGACCCTCGTGCTCGAGAGCACCAGCGCGTTCCGCAACGGGCAGCTCGCGTCGATGGCCTACCTCGGCATCGCCGCCGGCGGGCTCACCGTGCTCACCGGCCTCAACGGCCAGCTCTCGCTGGGGCACGGCGCGTTCATGGCGATCGGCGCCTACACCGCCGCGCTCCTGCTGCAGGACACCGAGCCGCCGCTGCCCCTGGCCGGGGTGCTGGTCGCGGCGACCCTGGTCGCCGTGGTCGTCGGAGGGCTGGTCGGCGTCGCCGCCGCCCGGCTGCACGGCCCCTACATCGCCGGTGCCACGCTCGCGCTGGCGATCGCGGTGCCCGGGATCGCGCTGTTCTTCAGCGACACCCTCGGCGGCGAGCAGGGCCTGAACGTGCTGGTCCCGGAGATCCCGGACTGGTTCGCCGACGCGGTCTTCTTCGTCACCGGCAACGACCCGAGCAACAGCAAGTACGTCGGCTACATCGGCTGGCTCTCCCTGATCGTGGCCTTCGTGCTGCTGGCCAACCTGTCCCGGTCCCGGGTCGGCCGGACCTGGCGCGCGGTCCGCGACGACGACGTGGCCGCCGAGATCGCCGGGATCAACCTCGGTCGCGCCCGGGTGCTCGCGTTCGTGGTCAGCGCCGCCTGCGCCGGCCTCGCCGGGGCGGTGATGGCCCTGGTCGTGCGGATCACCGCACCGTCGGGCTTCACGCTCACCCTGTCCCTGGTGCTGGTCAGCGCGGTCGTCCTCGGCGGGCTCGGCAGCCTGCTCGGTGCGCTCGTCGGCGCCGCGCTGCTCACCTTCTTGCCGCAGGTCGTCACCGGCCTCGGCCAGGACGCCGGCCTCACCGACCTGCAGGCCGCCGAGCTCGCCCCGCTGGTCTACGGGCTGGTGCTGATGCTCGTCGTGCTGCTCGCCCCCGCCGGGATCGTCGGCACCCTCCGGTCGGTGTGGCGATCGCGCCGTGACCGGTCCGCGACCGCCGCCCCGTCCGACGTACCCACCGCATGACCCCGCTCCCGCACAGCCCCGCAGGTGCGTCCACCCGGGCGCCCGCGCACGAGAGGAAGGCAACGATGATGTCGAGACTGCCCAGGACGGCGGCGCTGGTCACCAGCGCGGTCACGGTCGGAGCCCTGGTCGCCGGGTGCGGCGCGGGCAGCTCGCGCAGCGAGGACGGCGGCGGGGGCGCCTCCGAGGTGGGGATCACCGACGACACGGTCACCGTCGGCGCGCACTTCCCGCTGACCGGGGTCGCCTCGCCCGGCTACAGCGAGATCCCCACCGGCGCGAAGGCCTACTTCGACTACGTCAACGCCAACGGCGGGGTGAACGGGCGCAAGATCGAGTACATCGTCCGCGACGACGGCTACAACCCGACCAACACCAGCCAGGTCACCAACGAGCTGGTGCTCAAGGACGAGATCTTCGCGATGGTCGGCGGCCTGGGCACGCCCACGCACAGCGCGGTCGTGGACTTCCTCAACGCCGAGAAGGTGCCCGACATGTTCGTCTCCTCCGGCTCGCTGCAGTGGGGTGACGACGTCGAGGCCAAGCCGTACACGTTCGGGTGGCAGCCGGACTACGAGATCGAGGGCAAGATCGTCGGCAAGTGGATCGCCGAGAACATGCCGGACGCGCGGGTCGGGCTGTTCCTGCAGGACGACGACCTCGGCGCGGACAGCGAGAAGGGCGTGCGGCGGTACCTCGACGACCAGATCGTGGAGGTGCAGCGCTACACCTCCGGCAACACCGACGTCGCCCCGCAGATCGCGGCGCTGCAGGCCGCGAAGGTGGACGTCGTGCTCGGCTTCAACGTGCCCTCCTACACCGCGCTCAGCCAGCTGGTCGCGATGAAGCTGAACTTCAAGCCGAAGTGGTTCTACAGCTCGATCGGGTCCGACCCGGAGCTGGTCGGCTCGCTGCTGGCGCGGTTCTCCGAGGGCGCGGTCAAGGACGGCGGCTCGGCGATGGACGGGGTGCTCACCACCGAGTACATCCCCGGCGTCGACGCCCCCGACAACGAGTGGACCCAGCTGTGGCAGAAGGTCTGGGACGAGCACGGCGGCAAGGGTGAGCTCACCAACTACCGGATCTACGGGATGTCGCACGCCTACGCGTTCGTCCAGGCGTTGACCGCCGCGGGGGAGAACCCGACCCGGGAGGGCCTCGTCGACGCGCTCGAGGAGGTCGGCACCTCGCTCGACGGGCCGCAGCTCGCGCCGTTCCGCTACACCGAGGACAGCCACATGGGCATCTCCGGGGTGCAGGTGGTGGAGATCGAGGGCGGCGCTGCCGAGCCGCTGACCCCGGTGCTGGTCACCGACATCGGGGACGCGCCGATCGAGGAGGACTCCTCCGGGCAGGCCGACGACGCGCCGCCGGAGAGCGGGCTGCCCGAGGTGGAGCCGGTCGGATGACGCTGCTCTCCCTGGCCGCGGTGCTCGCCGAGCCCGCCCGTCGTACCCCGGACAAGGTGGCCGTCGTGGAGGGCCCCTCCCGGGTGACCTACCGCGACCTGTGGTCCTCCGCGCTGTGCCACGCCGCCGCCCTCCGCGAGCGCGGCGTGGAGCCGGGGACCCGGGTGGCGCTGCTCGCGCCGAACGTCACCGACTTCGTCCGCGCCTACTACGGCATCCTCGCCGCCGGCGGGGTCGTGGTGCCGGTGCCGACGCTGCTCAACGCCGACGAGGCCGCCTACATCGTCCGGCACTCCGGCGCGTCGATGCTGCTGCACGCCGAGCCGTTCGCGGAGATCGGCTCGGCGGCGGCTGCGTCCGCAGGGGTCCCGGCGTTCCCGGTCGCCGGGCTCGCCACCGGGGTGGCGCCCCTGGCCGCCCACGTGAGCCGGGAGGCCGAGGACCCGGCGGTGGTCTTCTACACCAGCGGTACGACGGGCCGGCCCAAGGGCGCCGTGCTCACCCACCTGAACCTGGTGATGAACGCGACCACCAACGCCTTCGACGCCAACCCGTTCCTGCGCGACGACGTGGTGATGGGCTGCCTGCCGCTGTTCCACACCTTCGGGCAGTCGGTGTCGATGAACTCCACGTTCCGGGTCGGCGCGACGTTGCTGCTGCAGCCACGGTTCGACCCGGCGGCGGCGATCGAGCTGATGCGGGAGGAGGGCGCCACGCTGTTCTTCGGGGTGCCCACGATGTACGTGCAGCTGCTCGCTGCCGCCAGCGCCGTGGAGCCGGCGGCACTGCCACGCCTCCGCGACTGCATCTCCGGGGGCGCGTCGCTGCCGGTCGCGGTGCTCGAGCAGTTCGAGGAGGCCTTCTCCACCACGGTTTTCGAGGGCTACGGCCTCTCGGAGACCTCACCGACCGCGTCGGTGAACCAGCCGTGGTTCGGCACCCGGCCCGGCACCGTCGGCCACCCGATCTGGGGCGTGGAGGTGGAGATCGCCGCCGAGGCGGTGGAGGGCCGGATCGAGCTGCTCCCCGCCGGTGCGCTCGGCGAGATCGTGGTCCGCGGGCACAACGTGTTCGCCGGTTACCTCGACGACCCGGCCGCCACGGCGGAGGCGATCGTCGACGGCTGGTTCCGCACCGGCGACATCGGACGCAAGGACGACGAGGGCTTCATCTGGATCGTGGACCGCAAGAAGGACCTGATCATCCGCGGCGGGTTCAACGTCTACCCGCGCGAGGTGGAGGAGGTGCTCGCGCGGCATCCCGCGGTCGCCCAGGTCGCGGTGATCGGGGTGCCGGACCCGGAGAAGGGCGAGGAGGTGTGCGCGGTCGTCGTACCCGACCCGTCCTCACCCGACCTCGACCCCGGGTCGGTGGTCGACTGGGCCCGGGAGCAGCTCGGCCGGCACAAGTACCCGAGGCGGGTCGAGGTGGTCCCCGAGCTGCCGACTGGCCCCACGCACAAGGTGCTCAAGCGCGAGCTGCGCGCACAGTTCGGCCAGCTGGCCGGCACGGCAACGAAAGAGGCATGAGCGATGGACCTGACCCTGTCCGAGGAAGAGCGGGAGATCCGCGAGTGGGTGCGCACGTTCGTGCGCAAGGAGATCATGCCGCTCGAGCCCGACGTGCTCGCCCGGGAGCGCCGGCACCAGCCCGGTCTCACCGGTGAGGAGCTCAAGGCCCTGCAGGACAAGGCGAGACAGTCCGGGTTCTTCGGGGTGCAGACTCCCGAGGAGTACGGCGGGATGGGGCTCGGCGCGGTGATGAACGCGCTCGTCGAGGTCGAGCTCGGCCGGTCGTTCGTGCCGTTCCGGTTCGGCGGCGAGGCCGACAACATCCTGTTCGAGGCCAACGAGGAGCAGAAGCAGCGCTACCTGCTGCCGACCATCAACGGCGACCTGACCAGCTGCTTCGCGATCACCGAGCCCGGGGCCGGGTCCGACGCCCGCGCGATCCGGACGACCGCACGGCGTGACGGCGACGAGTGGGTGATCAACGGGGAGAAGACGTTCATCACCCGCGGCAACGACGCCGACTTCGTGATGGTCTTCGCGGTGACCGACAAGGACAAGGGTGCTGACGGCGGCGTGACGTGCTTCCTGGCCGACCGCGACATGGGCTGGAAGTCGGAGTACATCGACACCATGGGCGAGTGGGGGCCGGCGGCGCTGGTCTTCGACGACGTGCGGGTGCCGCACTCGGCGATCCTCGGCGAGGAGGGCCGCGGCTTCGAGCTGGCCATGCGCTGGATCGGCAAGGGCCGGTACATGCTGCCCGCCCGGGCACTGGGCGCCTGCGAGCGGCTGGTGGAGATGGGCATGGAGCACGCCCGCAACCGGGTCACGTTCGGGGAGCCGATCGCGGACCGGCAGGCGATCCAGTGGATGGTCGCGGACTCGGCGATGGAGATCGAGGCGCTGCGCTGGCTCGTGCTGGCGGCCGCGTGGCAGGTCGACGCCGGGCTGGACTCGCGGCAGGCGCAGTCGGTGGCCAAGCTCTACGGCGGGGTCAAGGCGAACGAGATCGTCGACCGGGTGCTGCAGATGCACGGCGGGATGGGCTACACCCGCGAGCTGCCGGTGGAGCGGTGGTACCGCGAGCTGCGGCTGCTCCGGATCTACGAGGGCACCGACGAGATCCAGCGCCGGACGATCGCGCGGAACCTGCTCAAGGGGCATGCGTCGGTGCGGGGTCACCTGGGCTGACCGGCTCCGGGGCTGCCGCGCGTCGGGGCGGGTCTGGCACGTGCCTCGCCGGCGGCTACCTGGCCTCGGGGTGCGGCTTGGGCGGCCGGAGCGGGCGGAGCTTCTCGCGCTGCTCGAGGTGCCGCTTCAACCCCGTCCAGATCGCGCGTTCCTGGCGGTGGCCGAGCACCTTGATCAGCGGGGTGAGCACCCGTGCCGAGCCGAGCGGCTCCACGTCCCAGACCCAGGACATCCGGGTGCCCTCGGGGATCGGCACGAACGCGATCGTTCCGGTGACCTTGCCCGAGCTCATGGTGGTCGTCGAGGCCAGGTGGTGCGGCCGGTCGTAGCCGGTGAGCTCGATGTCCATGCCCCGCGGGATGCGGCGCGCGGCGACCATCGCCCGGAACCGGGTGCCCGCCTCGACCGGGCCGTCGGTGACCTTCTCCGAGAGCAGCATGTGCGGGTTGTACCTCGGCTCGTTCCGCTGGTCCGCGACGTAGTCGAACACGACCTCGGGAGCGCAGCGGATGTCGATCGAGCCTTCGATCCGGGTCACGTCACCAGCCTGCCCCGCGGGGGCGGAGCCGGTCAGTGCCGTAGGTCCCGGTCGGGCTGGCCCGACGTACCCACTCTGGCCGTTTCCGTGTTGCGGACGGCGCTGGTCGTCAGTGTGCCTGTCATGCCTCCGAGTCGGGCGTCGGTGCGGATGGGCAGGGCAGGGCCGCTCAGCGTAGGTCGGTGGGTGAGCAGCTACCTGACCGTTGCGGCTGTGGGTGCGTCGTCGCTGAAGCCCGGCGGGCAGCGGGACGGGGCCGGGACAGTTGGGTTGGTGGGTTGGGGTTCAGACGTCGTCGTGGCCGAGGCTGCTGGACAGCTCGCGGTGGGCGTTCGCCTGGTCGAGGAGGGTCTGAGACTTGGTCTC